>JAZGDH010000183.1:0-4446 GCA_036477555.1 Acidobacteriota bacterium | reverse complement strand
CCTGAGTGCGCGACCGAAAACGTAAATTTTTCGCAGTCATCGCCCCGATCGCATTGCTGGCTCTGAGCCATGCGGCGGTCTCCGCCGCCCCATCCGGGGCAGCCGAGGAGCTTCGGCAGGTTCTTCTCGAGAGGGTCGGGGACCTCGATCTCCTGCGGGTACCGGCCACCGATGCCGCTCTGCCGCAACCGTTGCGAGCCGGTGGCGGCGTCGACCCGGACTTCGCGATCACCGAGGAAAAGCGTTACCTCGGGAAGATGCTCTTCTTCGATCCGGTGCGCACCAACAACATCAAGCCGGAGTTCGGGGGCGTTCCCGCCATGGCGCAGACCGCATCGTGCGGCTCCTGCCACCTGGCGGCCGCCGCCGGGAAGGCCGGCGTACAGATGAATCTCTCGCTGGGAGGTGAGGGGTTCGGATACCGGGACCCGTCGGACGGCACCCTCGTCATCCGGCGACGTGTGCGGCCGGGGCTGGTCGATATCCTGCCGACGGCTATCGAGCAGGTGGTCGATGGCGTCGTGATCCGGAGTGGCCGCTTCGACGCGGTCGATTCCGTGCCGCGTCTGTCCCCCGCGATGGTCGGGTTCGCTTTCAACAATCGCCTGCTGCTCGGCGGTGAGGCGGGCGAGCCGCATGGACCGGGGAAGGTGAACATCAATCCCGACGGCCTCCCGGCCGGCGAGAACCTGGCGGAGATTGCGGCCGGGGCGCACCGCATGGCAGGCACGCAGAACGACGCTCTGCAGGCGGTTCCTGCGTATGTGAAGCTGTTCCAGGACGCCTACCCGCAGGAGGCGGACCGGGCCGATGCGACCGAGGATCCCGATGTGCTGATCAACGATCGCACGGTGTCACGCGCGATCGCGGCATTTCTGCGCACCGTCATCACCCGCGACACGCCCTGGGATCGTTTCCTGGCGGGTGACACCTCGGCGCTGTCGAAACGGCAGCTCGAAGGCGGGTTACTGTTCGCGCGCACGACCGCCGAGGGCGGCGCCAACTGCATCGCGTGCCACAGCGGTCCGGCGCTCAACAAAGCCCTCGGTGACGAAACCGGCGTGGGGGTCGAAGGGAATTTTCACAACGTCGGGATCGGTGATCACCCGCTGCAGGCGCTCGCGCGTTCGACACTCGGGGATCCGGACCATCGGGATCGCGGACGTGCCGGTGCGACAGGCCTCGCCGCGGACGCCTTCAAGTTTCGCTCGTTGACGCTCCGTCAGCTCCGCCGTGGAGGTCATCACACGCACGCCGCGATTTTCCGCACGGTGCGCCGGGTGGTCGAATATTTCAATGCAGGGACCCCGCTCGATCTCGACGCGGCGGCGGCCGGAACCCTCTCGCCCCTGTTCACGAACCCGCGCGGTGACGGTTACCCTCCAGGTCTCGGACTGCGCCAGCCGCAGATCGCCGCTCTCGTCGACTTCCTCGAGAACGCCCTGTACGACAACGCATTCGTTCGCGAGGATTCCACCTCACCGACGCGCCCGTTCGATCCGACCATCGGGGATCTCTCCTACTCGGTGAACCGCCCCGACCTCGCCGCGCTCGGCGCCCGGGATCGATTCATGCCGAGCGGGTTACCGCCGTTCAACAACGATCCGCTCACGCGCCGTGATTTCGGTCTCGAGCTTCTCGACATCACCGACCCGATCAACGTGCGCCGGAGCACGGACCGTCCCGATGTTCCCGGCAGAGCCGGAGCCAGGCCGCAGCGGGCGCGTATGGAGCGACTGATCCTGACCAATCACACCACTGAACCGATCGACACCGATCTGATGGTCGTCATCCGAGGACTCCCCGAGGGGGCGGCCTTGATGAACGCGAGCGGCGTGACGGAGACGCTGCCCGAACCGTCCCTCCCCTACCTCAGGATTTTCCTGCCGTCCGGCTCCATCGAGGCCGGTGGCTCCGTGGAAGTGGAGCTCAGGTTCTCGCTGCCGCCCGCTGGCCGGGTCGACTACGAGGTCATACTCTACACGGGGCAGATCGCCCCTTAGGACCCCTCAGCCACACCGTGTGCGATCCCCTGGACGCAGCCTGCAAGCGGCTGGGAGCGCTTCCGCTTATCCCCGAAAAAGTAAAGGGCGGGGTGTTTAGCCCCGCCCTCTTTACTCTCCCAACTTGCTCTCAATTCGCTTTCAGTCCGCCGTTCAGAGACCGGTCCCCTCCAGGAAAGCGCGCAGCCTCTGGCTGCGCGAGGGATGACGGAGCTTCCTCAGCGCCTTGCTCTCGATCTGCCGGATCCGCTCGCGCGTGACCGCGAACGACTGTCCGACCTCCTCGAGCGTGTGCTCCGAACCGTCTCCGACGCCGAACCGCATCTTCAGGACCATCTCTTCCCTGGGGGAGAGAGTCTTGAGGACCTTCTGAGTCTGCTCTTTCAGATTCAGGTTAATGACCGCTTCCACAGGCGACGTCACCGCGCGGTCTTCGATGAAGTCGCCGAGGTGAGAGTCCTCTTCCTCCCCGATTGGTGTCTCCAGGGAGATCGGCTCCTGCGCGATCTTGAGAACCTTGCGGACCTTGGCCACAGGGATTCCCATCTTCCGGGCGATCTCCTCCGGCGTCGGCTCGCGGCCGATCTCCTGCACGAGGGCGCGCGAGGTCCGGATCAACTTGTTGATCGTCTCGATCATGTGCACGGGGATCCGGATCGTCCTGGCCTGGTCGGCGATCGCACGCGTAATCGCCTGGCGGATCCACCAGGTCGCGTAGGTCGAGAACTTGTAGCCCCGGCGGTACTCGAACTTATCGACCGCCTTCGTGAGGCCGATGTTTCCTTCCTGGATCAGATCGAGAAACTGCAGGCCACGGTTGGTGTACTTCTTGGCGATCGACACGACCAGCCGGAGGTTGGCTTCGACCAGCTCGGTCTTGGCCCTCTCGGCCATCGCCTCACCGGTCCGGATCGCCAGAGCGGTTTCCTTGATTTCCTCGGCAGTCGTCTCCATGTCGCGCCCGATGCGCTTCATGTCGTTCTGCGCAGCGCGAATCTTCTCGCGCAGATCGCGCCGGGCCTTCGTGTCCTTGGTCAGCTTGAGGCGCCGGTTGTAGGAGCGGAGGTCGGCTTCCAGATCGCGCAACTTGACCGACGTGCGCTTCACCGTGCGGGCGAGCTCCTTCACCTTGACGCTGACGAGTCCCATGGCGCGGATCACCCGTCCGATCTGGACGCGCACGCGGGCGAGCTCGTTCAGCACCTCGCGGTAGCGCTTCGACCCCTCGGTGAGCCGGCCGACGTGCTTCTGATGACCGTCCAGCTTTTTGCTGAGGCGATTGATCTTGTTGATCGAGTCGAGCACCTGGCGGCGCCTGCGATCGTTGGCGCCTTCCTCGTCGTCGACGACGACGACGATGAGATTTTCGACGCTGATCTCCTTGACCCGAATGCGCTGTCCGTACTCGAGGAGCTGGTTGATGACGTATTTGCTGCGCGACAGGGCCTTGACGACGTTCTTCTCACCGCGCTCGATCCGCCTGGCGATCTCGACCTCTCCCTCGCGGGTGAGCAGCGGGACCGTCCCCATTTCGCGCAGGTACATGCGGACCGGGTCGTTCGTCTTCTCCAGCGTTCCGGGGCTGAGATCGACCTTGGCCTCCTCCTGCCCCTCCTTCGCCGCCTCCTTCTCCTCGACCTTGGCCTTGTACTTCTCCTCGGTATCGACCATCACGATGCCGAGAGAGTCGAAGAGCAGGAACATGTCATCCAGGTCCTCCGGGGAATGCACCTCTTCCGGGAGGACATCATTGACCTCGTCATACAGCAGGTAACCCCGTTCGCGGCCGAGGTTGATTAGCTGCCGGACTTCTTCGTATTTTTCTTCGATACCCACAGTGGGCTCCTCATCAAATCACGTGGCGTCACGCGATCACATTACCGAGCGACTCGATGCTCCTCTTCAACTGCACCTTGCGCCGGAGCAACTGGTCCACCTCCGTCGCATCTTTCTCAGACTCCAGTCGCCGCTGGATATCTCCCATCTGGCGCTGGAGCCTCGATGCGCGCAACGCCAGCAGGCACGCGCGCCCTTCTTCCGTGGTCGCCGGCGGGTGTGGCGTCGCCGCGATCCGGGTCAGCATGTCCCGCGCCGGGTCGCTGATCTCCTCGCCGAGACCGGGATAGGTCACCTTCATCTCGGCAACTTCCATCCGCTGGATACCCCGGATGATCTCGACCACCCTGCTCCGCTCGATATCGGCCTCCTCGATCTCACCGAGGAGCGTCGAGCGCACCGTGTCCGAATCCATCAAGGCCCGCACGAGCCGCGATTCGGCGTCACTCACCGTCCGCGCCTCGAGCGCCGGAGCAACGGCCCGGCCGCTCATCTTCTTCCGGCGCTCGTGTACGGCGTCCTTCAGCTCCTGCAGGATCATGCGATCCTCGATGCCGAGAACGCCGGCGATCATGTCCACGTACGCGGCGCGCTTCACCGGATGATC
>JAZGDH010000182.1:0-5004 GCA_036477555.1 Acidobacteriota bacterium | reverse complement strand
GTCTGTTGCCGGCGCCGCGATTCGACCACCTCGGAAGAGCCCCAGCCGAGCAACTGACCCGGGTCCTTGCCGCCGAAGCCATCCTGCACCCATTCGTAGAGGGCGGCCGTCACCATGTCGATCGCATTCTGCTCTTCGAGATCACCGACGATGCTGACGATCATCGAAGCGGGGCGGACCACCCGGCGATGCCAGCGGACCAGATCCTCGCGCTTGAGCGATCGCACCGGCGCCTGCAGCCCCTGCGACGGCAGCGCATACGGATGGCTGCCGAACGCCGCCTGGCGGAAGAGCTGAAAGGTGTACGGCAGCGACTGGTCCTTGACCGATTCCTGTGATGCGAGCTGCACCGCACGCTCACGATCGATCTCCTCGTAGCGGAAGGCGGGATGCCGCACCAGATCGGTCAACAGTTCGAATCCCCGACGCGCATGGCGCGTCAGCAGGCTGATCGAGAAGCCGATGTAGTCCTCATCGAGAATCCGTTCGATCGCCGAGCCCATCCCTTCGATCTCGTTCGACACCTGGCGCGCGTCCCGCTCGGCGGTTCCCCGCACCACCGAGGCCTGCATCAGCCGTGTGATCCCGCAGTTCTCCCTTCCCTCGCCGGAGCGACCGCCGCGGAAGGCGACGCTGAGCGTGACCAGAGGCTGATCTCCGCGATGTTCGTACAGAAGCACCGGCCCGGCATCGAACCGGTGTCGCGTCACGCCACCCTGCGTCTCTGTCGCCGTGATACGGGTCGTGGCCGGTCCCTGAGGCGCAGCGGAGCCACCGTTCCGCGGGCCGGGCGCCGGCTCGGGGCGCTTCGCAGGGGGAGGAACGCGGCGCAGCGCATCCAGGAGGGCGGCCAGGTCGGTCGATCCGGGGGAGGACGCCTCCTCCGGCAGATACTCGAGCAGCGTGGTGTTCTCCAGGGTCAGGTAAGCCTCGGCCACCCTTTTCACATCGTCCGGGCCGACCTGAGACAGCCGTTCCACCGCCGTCTCGGCCAGGGCATGGTCGCCCAGAGACTCGTAGTAGGCCAGCAGGGCCGACAGGCCGAGGGCATCGGATCGCCCCTGGTGATAGCGGAACTCGATCGATGCGCGGGCTCTCTCGATTTCGGACTGTGCGGGTGGTTCGCGCCGCACCCCCTCGATCTGCGACTGGATCGCCTGCTCCGTCTCGCGTGAGGTCGACGGGTCATGCTCGGCCACGATGTTCATGATGCCGATATCCCTGAACGATGCCAGACCGGTGCCGATGCTCTCGACCAGCCCCGCCTCCTCCTTGACTGCCTGAAACAGGCGGGACGATCGCCCGGAGCCGAGAATATGACCGAGGATCCGGAGGGCGTAGTCGTCGTCCGAGAGAACGGGCGGCGTGTGGTAACCAAGAAAGGTGTAGGCGCGCTTGATGTCGCCGGTCATACGGCGGAACTTGAATCTCTTCTGGGGAGGCTCGGGAGGCGAGCCAAGCTCCGCGCCCTCGCCGCTCGCCATGCCCGCGAAGAAGATGTGCGCCGCTTCGATCGCCGGCCCGGTTTGTACATCCCCGACGATCGAGAGGATCACGCGATCCGGCAGGTAATGTGTCCGGTAGTAGGCCAGGAGGTCGTCGGGAGTGAGCGCGCGCAGCTGCTCCTCATCCCCGATCCGCCAGCGCCTGATTCGGTGCACATCGAACGCTTCCTGGAACATCATCTCGCTGGCGAACGCCCCGGGATTGTCGCGCTTGCGGCGTCCCTCCTGGATCACCGCCTCGAGCTCCCGCTTCAGCTCATCCGGCTCGAGACGCGGGTGCATCAGGGCATCGGCCTGGATCTCCAGACCCTTGCGGAAATTCTCTGCGGGGAGTACGAAGTAGTAGTTGGTCGCGTCGTAGTAGGTGCCGGCGTTCAGCGCGCCGCCCAGCGATTTGATTTCGGTGGCAATCTGATCGGGGCGGGGACGATCGGCCGTCCCCTTGAAAAACATGTGCTCGATGACGTGGGAGATGCCGACCTGGCTGTCGTCCTCGTCAAAGTAGCCGGCGCGCAGCCAAAGATTGATTGCCACCACGGGAGAATCGTGCTTCTCCGCGACGAGCACCGTCAGCCCGTTCGGAAGCTTCTCCCTGGTGACCTGTGTACCGGGCACGCCATCCCTCCCTGCGCTCGTGAAAGATAGGTCCTCTGCCTGGATTGTCCACCCGGGCGACGTCGCCCCTTCCGGGCATCGTCCCGCTTTCCCCGGGATCCCGCCCCCGGCGCGGCTCCACGCAGTACCGCCTACCCCTTCGCGCCCGCGCCGTCCCCGCCCTTCTCGCCATCGGCGGGCGGCTCGCCGTCGGGAGGCGGGTCGTCATCGGGGGGCGGATCTTTCTCGACCTCGAGCGCGAGAGCGGGCGGGACCGGCGAAAAGTGAGCGTGGACGAGCCGCCATCCTTCCTCACCCCGCCGGTAAATGGCGGTCGCCTGCCCGCGATCGATCAGCGGACGGTCACCGAACCGTCCGACCATCGACCATCCATAGGTCGCGTAGGCAACCTCGTCAGACAGGCGGATTTTCACGTCGTCGACGGTCACCTGGATGTCGGACGTCTGCGCGAAAAAATTCCCGAACACCTTGGCGATGTCATTCCAGCCCACGAACCGGCCGGGCGGGGGCACATCCACGAGAGTGATGTCATCATCCTGCGACCAGACTTCCGACAGCGCCGTCAGATCCTCACTGTTGAGCGCGATCACCTCCTGGTCGATCAATGCCTGGATGGCCGCTCGATCCTTCTCGGTGTCCGGCCCGCAGCCGGACAGTGCGCAGGCCAGGGCCAGCAGGCAGGCGATCGCCACACGGCCCCAAGAGCCTGTCCGAGTATTGAGTACGGCCGTCCCGGGGGACGATGCTGTGAGAAAGGATATGAAGAACATGGCGAGCGGAATCTAACGCAGCCCCCGGGGGGTGTCAATCACCGCTTCCGGCGATGTACAGTAGACCCATAGGAGAGCGCCATGAAGTTCTCTTTCTACGATTCCGCACTCCCGGCCGATTCGTTCATCAGCGTCGATGGCGTCGTCGACGGGGGGCTCAACCTGAGCCACTGGCCCGGCAACCGCACGCCGCCCCACCTGAAAGCCGACACGAGCACCGGGATGGCGCTGAACCTGGCGCGCGATCCCGGGCGCGACGCGTGGCTGCGTGACGTGACGATCGTGACCAACAACCACTTCGACACCGACGGACTGCTCTCGGTTTACGGTGTCCTGCGGCCCGCGCAAGCCCTCGCGCACGCCGAAGAGATGATCCGCGCGGCACGCACCGGCGATTTCGGCGAATTCACGACGCCCGATGCATTCAAATTCGATGCGGTCGTGACCGCCTTCGAGGACCCCGCCCGCTCACCGATCGCCACGGAGATCCGCGATCTGTCGGAGGCCGATCGGCACCAGCTCGTTTACGATCGATTGCTCGGCATGCTCCCCGATCTCCTCTACGACGCGCCGCGCTATAAAGATCTGTGGACGGCGTCGTTCACCTCCTTCATGCGATCCATGATGCGCATCCGGGACGTGGCGCGAATCCGCGAGCACGACGCGTCACGGCTCACGGTCATCGAGGCCGACGAACCGCTCGATCAGACCGCCCGTTTCAATGTGGCGCGCCATCACCGCGTTCTCACCGCCACCCGCTCGGAGCACGGCTTCATCTACGAGATGAATTTTCTGATCTTCTCCTGGTTCGACACCGTCACGCCGGCCCGCGGCGCGCGCATCGACCTGGCGGAGGTCGCTGCGGCCCTCAACCGCGAGGAGCCGGAGGGGGATGGCCGGTGGACTTACACGGGAAACGATTCTCTCGATGCCCGCCTGTACCGCGCCGGCGAGGACGGCGCCACGATCCCCAGCCGGCTATCGATCGAGGACGTGGAGCACCGGCTGGTGCGTTTCTTCGACGCCTGCCCCTGAACGCCCTAGAGTCTGAGGCTGACCGACACGCCGTCGCGCAGCGGCAGGATCGTCGTGTGCAGTGAAGGATCGTCGTAGAGGAGGCGCGTCAGCTCGCGCACGCCGCAGGTGTCGTCGTCCTGCTGATCCTGCCGGGCGACGCGGCCGAACCACAGCATGTTGTCGCAGATGAACAGGCCGCCGCGGCGAAGGCGGGGGCCGAGAAGAGGATAGATCCCGGGGTAATCCTTCTTGTCGATGTCGCAGAAGATGATGTCGAACGGCCCGCTCTCCGCTTCGAGAAGCGCGAGACCGTCACCCTCGCGCACGTCGGCCCGGCTCTCGAGACCCGCCCGGGCCAGGTAGTCGCGGGCCGCGGCGCAGTTCCCGCCATCCGAGTCGGTCAGGATCACCCGGCCGCCGTCCGGCAGGGCCCGCGCAAACCAGAGGGCGGAGTAGCCGTAGCCGGAACCGCACTCGAATACGGTGCGCGCCGCAATCGACTGCGCGAGCAGAAACAGCACTCTCCCGACCAGCGGGCCGATGATCGGGAAGTCCCGTCGATCCGCCAGTTCCTCCATCTCGCGTGCCACCGGCTCGCGTGCGGGGAGCATCCGGCGCAGGTAGTCCTCGATTCCGGGGTCGACGATCGCCATACCGGTATTATAGAAGCCGCACGGGTATCGCACGCGGCCCGCTGCAACAACCGGACAGGCTCCGCGAACGACGTGCGAATCTCAGCGGGGATCGGGTATGTCGAGGACGAGGGACAGGCCGGGGAAGCTGAACCATGCCTCCACCGTGCGCTTCCCCTTCCTGAACAGCAGGCGATGGGGGGCGGATTGCTCGACGGTCCAGCCATGCATCTCGCCTGCTTCGGCAAGATCTCGCACCGCAGCGGCCGGGCTGCCGCGGAAACGGAAGCGGACGGTCAGCGCGCCGTGGTGTTTCAGACCCCGGGTGTGCTCGTGGTGGAAGAAGGTCGGGACCGGAAAATCTTCGGGAAAGCGAGGATGAAGGCTGCCGAGGGCGTGAACCTGCTTCAACGGGGCTTCCCCGATGGCCGCGACCTCCGACCCGGCCGGCAGCTCGATCGCCGC
>JAZGDH010000181.1:0-2350 GCA_036477555.1 Acidobacteriota bacterium | reverse complement strand
CGCACGGCGGACGAAGGGCGACGAAGCGCTCGGGATCGTGGCGCTCGAGGGTTCGTTCCATGGGCGGACCGCGTTCGCCCTCTCGGCGACCGGGCGGGACGACTATCGCGCCCCGTTCGGACCGCTCGTGGAGAATGTCGCCTTCGTGCCGCCCGACGACGCCCGGGCGCTTACGCGCGCCGTCACCAGAAGAACCGCCGCCGTCCTGCTCGAACCGGTGCAGGGGGAAGGCGGGGTGCAACCGATCGATGACGCCGTTCTGAAGGCGGCGCGCACCGCCTGCGACGACGTCGGCGCATTGCTGATCGCCGACGAGGTCCAGTGCGGTCTGGGCCGGACGGGCGCCTGGTCGGCCTGCCGGCAGAGCGGTGTGGCGCCCGATCTGATCACGTTGGCCAAGCCGCTCGCGGCCGGTCTGCCGCTCGGGGCGGTCGTCGGCCGCGAAGAACTGGCCGTCGATCTCGGCCCGGGCATGCACGGATCGACATTCGGAGGGGGGCCCCTCCCCTGCCGGCTGGCTCTCGCGTTCCTCGACGCCGTCGACGGAGAGGGGTTGCTCGATGCGGTGGCCGCCCGCGGCCGCCAGTTGATCGAGGGACTGCAGTCCCTCGCCTCGCGGCATGGTGTGCTCCGCAAGGTGCGCGGCCGCGGCCTGATGATCGGAGTGGAGATGGAACATCCGGTCGAGCCGATCCTCGATCGGCTGCGCGAGCGCGGGATTCTGGCCGGGAGCGCCGGCCGGAATGTCCTGAGGCTCCTGCCGCCTTTTGTTGTCTCGGTCGAAGAGATCGATCGGTTTCTCGACACATTCGACGGCGTACTCACCCTGGACGCCACAACAGGCGACCGAAACGCCGCGGCCGGCGTTCCGGAAGCGGGAGGACGATCATGATTCGCCGCGCCGTGCTGGCCTACTCGGGAGGTCTCGATACATCGATCATCATCCCGTGGCTGAAAGAGGTATACGGCTGCGAGGTGATCGCCATGGTGGCCGACGTCGGACAGGGCGGGGAACTGGAGGGCCTGGAGCGCCGCGCCCTCGAGGCGGGCGCCGATGCATTCATCTCGCGCGATCTGCGCGCGGCATTCGTCGAGGAGCAGATCTGGCCGGCGCTACGGGCCGGAGCGGTCTACGAGAATGGATATCTCCTCGGCACGGCGCTGGCGCGGCCGATTATCGCGCGCGAGCAGGTGCGCGTGGCGCAGGAACTGGACGCCGACGCCCTCGTCCACGGCTGCACCGGGAAGGGGAACGATCAGGTGCGATTCGAGCTCGTCTACCAGGCGCTCGCGCCGCATCTACGAATCATCGCGCCCTGGCGCGAGTGGTCGATCCGCTCCCGTGAGGAGGCGATCGACTACGCCGACGCCCGCGGCATTCCGGTGCCGGTCACCCGCTCCTCCCCGTACAGCCGGGATCGCAATCTCTGGCACGTGAGCCATGAGGGCGGCCCGCTCGAGGATCCGGCCGTCGAGCCACCGGCCGATCTCTTCCTGATGACCTGCGCGCCGGAGGCAGCACCGAAGGAGGGGGTCGAGTTGTCGATCGGGTTCGAGCACGGAACGCCGGTCTCCCTCGACGGGAAGGTTCTCGACGGCGTCGACCTCGTGACTCAGCTTAACCGGATCGCCGGCGAACAGGGTGTCGGCCGGGCCGACCTGGTCGAGAACCGGCTGATCGGGATCAAGTCGCGCGGCGTCTACGAGACACCGGCCGGCACAGTTCTCCAGCAGGCGCACCGCGAGCTGGAATCACTCTGCCTCGATCGTGCCACGGCACACGAGAAGCAGGGGATCGCCGCACGCTACGCGCAGATCACCTACGACGGCCTCTGGTACACGCCGCTCCGCCGCGCGCTCGACGCGTTCGTGGATGTGACCCGGGAGAACGTCACGGGACAGGTCTCGGTGCGATTGCGCCGCGGCACGCTGACCGTCTGCGGGCGCAGCGCCGACCGGTCGCTCTACGACCCGCAGCTCAGCAGCTTCACGATGGAGGACTCGTTCGAGCCGAAACACGCCGAGGGGTTCATCCGGTTGTTCGGTCTTCCGTCCCGCGGCGCGGGTGCGTCGAACGTCAGCGCCCCCCGCGCCGGGGTCGCGGGCGCCGTGAGGAAAGACGGATCCAGGGATCGGCAGCCCGCCCCGATGCGACAGGTGACTCGATGACCGATCCTTTGCGCGGCGATCAGTCCGGCCCGCAAGAGGGTCGACTGTGGGGGGGCGGCTTCCGCGAGGGGCTCGACCCCGGCCTGGAGCGATTCAGCGAGTCGTTCTCTCTCGACTACCGACTGTTCGCCGCCGATATCGCATGCAACCGGGCGTGGATCGACGCGCTCGGCAAGGCGGG
>JAZGDH010000180.1:0-3640 GCA_036477555.1 Acidobacteriota bacterium | reverse complement strand
ACCTGATCGCCGTAGACCTTCTCAATCTGTTTGAGGGTCGGACCGACCCTCGCGCAGAACGGTCATTGAAAGTCGGAAAACTCGACGATCGTCACCGGGGCGGTCTTAGGGCCCTTGTACGGCGCATTTTCCGTCTTCACCGCGTAGACCTTGTTCGGATCGGGCCCCCGGCGCGCCCGCTGCGCGGCCGGTGCGGGCTGGCCGACCTTGGCCGAGATCTGAGTCAGCCTCGTCTCGATCCCACCCAGCCTGTCGTCCAGGCCCTTTTGAATCCGTCTCGTCTGATCCCAGGTCATGTAACCTAGAAAAATCAGGATCGCGATGCCGATGAGAGTGGCGCCCCGCATCGCCCCCTGGGAAAGCAGGGACGTTCGGTTCATCGCCGGTCCAACCCGGTCGTTCTCTCTGTCCCGTCTGGACATATCGTTCACCTCTCTGATGGAAAACCCGATTTTAACACGCATTCCACGCCGGCACCGCACCGGGCCGGTCGCCGGTAGATTGACGAAGAAAGCGCGGGCCTGAAGAACCGGGTGCGGGCGTCAGGACGATCTCAGCCCTGACCCCGGGCCTCCTTGACCGCTTTGGAGAGGGCGGGCAGGATTTCGAACAGGTCCCCCACCACCCCGACGTCGGCGACGCCGAAGATCGGGGCGTCGCGGTCCTTATTGACCGCGATGATGTAGCCGGCGCCGCGCATCCCGACGATGTGCTGAATGGCGCCGGAGATGCCGCAGGCGATGTAAAGCTTCGGGCTCACGGTCACGCCGCTGCTGCCGACCTGATGTTCGTGTGGCAGCCATCCCATGTCGGTCACCGGGCGCGACGCGCCGACCTGGCCGCCGAGCGAATCGGCCAGATCCCTGACCACCGAGATCTTTTCGGCCGAACCGACTCCGCGTCCTCCGGCGACGATGATCTCAGCCTGGCTCAGATCGACAGCGCCGGTCTCACCCTTCTTGATCTCGATGAACCTGGCCCGCAGATCCCCGGCGGCGAACGACGGCTGGATCTTGCGCACCGATCCGCCGCCGCCCGGCGCGGAGGGCTGTGCGGCGCCGCGCATCACCGTCGCGATCAGCGGCTGTGCGCCGCCGAGATCGACGATCTGCACGAATTTCCCGTTGAACACCTTCCGGGTGAACAGCGCCTTGCCGCCGTCGAAGGTGATGGCCGAGCATTCGGTTGCCAGTGGTCGATCGAGACCCGCCGATACGAGGGGGGCGGCATCCCAGCTGTTCGGTGTGTGCCCGAACAGGACGATGGCCGGATCCTCCGCCTTGACCACCTCTTCGATGGCGCGGTGATAGGCGTCACCGGTGTATTCGGCGAGCGCCTGCCCCTCGATATAGATCACCTCCGCGGCTCCCCGCGCCGCGATCTCACCGGCCAGTTTTTCAACGCCATTTCCCAGAAACACCGCCTTGATGTCGGCGGCAGCGTTCCAGCCGGCCTCGCCGGCCAGCTTGTGCGCGAGGCCGAGAAGCTCATAGGTGATGTCCCGGACCGCTCCGCCCTCATGCTCCGCAACGATGATCGCCTTACACGCCATGGCTAGATGACCCCCGTCTTCTCGCGGATCCTCTTCACGAGTTCGGCGGCGATCTCATCCGGTCCACCCTCGATGATCTCCGCCCCCTCACCCTTGGGCGGCACGTCGAGCCGCACCGTCTTCATGCGGGACGCCGCCGATCCCACGATCGATGCGTCGAGCCCGAGGTCCGACAGACCCACGGTTTTGATCTCCTTCTTCTTGGCCGCCATGATCCCCTTGAGGCTGGCGTAGCGAGGCTCGTTGATGCCGGTCTGCACGGTGATGACGGCCGGCAGAGTGAGGTCGACCACCTGCAGGCGGTTGTTCTCGAGCTCACGCTCCACTCGCACGGCACCATCCTGAAGCTCCAGACCCATGACGGCCGTGGCACAGGGACGATCCAGCAACCGCGCGAGCAGCGGCCCGGTCTGACCGTAGTTGTCGTCGTCGGCCTGCAGCCCGGCGACGATCAGGGAGAAATCCTCTCCCTGGATCGCCGCTGCGATCACCTTTGCCACGGACAACGGATCGGCGCCTGCGAGGGCATCGTCCTTGACATGAATCGCGCGATCGGCTCCGGTCGCGAGGCAGGTGCGGAGCACGGCGGAGGCACGCTCCGGTCCAACCGTCAGTGCCACGACCTCAGTGACGCCGCCGGCGTCCTTGAGTTTCAGGAGCGCCTCGAGTCCGTAGCGATCGTAGTCGTTGAGGCCGAAGGTGAGGTTCCCCTCCTCGATCCATGTTCCGGCGCCGTCGATGCGGAACGGGGAATCGTTGCCGGGGACCTGTTTGGCAAGGACGAGACTCTTCATGCGTTTTCTCCGGGATGGGCCCTCTATCGGGCGCCTATCATAGAACACTCACCGCCGCGGTCAAGCGGTGATATCTGCGAGCCCTGTCCCGGAATCGTTCCGCGAAGCCGCTCCGGGATCGCGCGGCTCACCCCAGCTCGGAGGGCAGCTTCGGGAAAGCGAGCAGGTCGAGGAATACCTTCCATCTCTCCTCCGTCGAACTTGAGGGTCCGGTCCCCGACTCGACGTGGCGCCGTACGAGATCCTTCCCCAGGTTGTAGTTGATCACGTAACTGCGGTACTGCTCGATGAACCGAAGGCTCTGGCCAGCGCGCTCCCGGCTCGTCAGACCGTAGCGCTCCAGCCACTCCGTCGCCTGCGCGGCATCGATCGTCCCGTCGAGGTACTGCCGCGCCGCTTCGTTCCCGGCGTAGTTCAGATCCTCTTTGAGAGCCTGGATGGCGTAGTACTCCTCCGCCCGCACGGGGTCCAGTCCGGCGAGCGGGAAGAGCACGTCACGTTCGTAAGCGATGCGCTCCTCGCCGGGGAAGGTGATGTCGATGCCGAAGTTGGCGCTCCCCTCAGCGATAAGCGCGTGTGGCGCGAACAGCGGATAGATCGTGTACTCGTCCCAGCCCTTCTCCTTGACGAGCGCCTGATCCTGCAGCGCATGAAAGACATGATGCCCCGGGTAACCCTCGTGGCAGGCGAGATCGATCGCCCGATCGATATAGGTCGGGAAATCGGTGTTGACCTGGATCAGGCTTTTATAGTCACCCTGGTACCAGTTGTACCCGCTCCATGATTTGTCGGTGACGTACTCCACCGTGAAGCTCTCGCCTGCCGGCAGAGTGACGTGTTGTGCCGTGCGCTCACGGCAGGCCTCGATGGCGGCCTTGAACACTTCATCCAGACGATCGGCCGGGATGACGAACTGCGATCGAAAGGCCTCGTAGCGGTCCCTCACCGACCCCTCTCCAGGGAGAGCCTCGTCGAGCCGCGCGATGATCGTATCGAAGCGGTCCGCGGCGTGGGTCGGCGCGACGGCATCGTACAGAAGCCGCGATTCCTCGTCGAAGGTCAGCTTCTTTCCGCCCACCAGGTCGGCCCGGGCCGCGAGCGCGCGAATCTGACCCGCGAGGCCGGTGCGCCGGAATCGCTCCGGCGGGTCGGCCGGTTCGGGTATGGCGTCCAGGTCGATCAACAGCGCGCGCGCCCGTTCACCGATCGCGTCGAGTTCGAGCGCCTCACGCTCCGCCTGTTTCTTGAACTCCTCGGGGCCGAAGTACGCATCGACGTAATCCTTGTCGTGACG
>JAZGDH010000018.1:0-7059 GCA_036477555.1 Acidobacteriota bacterium | reverse complement strand
GAGCGCGTGCTGGACCTGAGCGCGAACCACTGAGGCGGCGCGGCCGGAGGCGCGGGCGGTTTCCCGTTCACCGACACAGACCACGGGACGCAGGTCCCCGCGAAGAGCGGCGAGAACCTTGCGATTGACCATCTGGTCGGTCTCGCCGAGATGCTCGCGCCGTTCCGAATGGCCGACGAGGGCATAGGTTACGCCGAGCTCCTGCAGCATGGAGGGGGACACCTCCCCCGTGAACGACCCCTCGCCCTCCCAGAACAGATCCTGAGCGGCCAGCCGGATGGGGCTGGTCGCGATCACCTCGCGCACCGCCGGGAGGGCGGTGAACGACGGCGCGAGAGCGATCTCCCGGTCGGTCCGGTGGGAAAGCTTGGGGACCAGGGTGCGGGCGAGATCGGCCGCCTCACGCGAGGTGAGGTGCATTTTCCAGTTGCCGATGATCAGCGGCCTCATGAGAGCCTCCGCTCAGGCGGTCCCGCCCTTCGCGCGGCTGAGCGCGAGAATGCCGGGGAGGTCGACCCCCGCGAGGAATTCCAGGGAGGCGCCGCCTCCGGTCGAGACATGGTTGAAGTGCGCGCCGAGATCGAGCGCGTTGACCGCGGCGGCCGAATCACCGCCCCCGACGACGCTGAATGACCGGGACGTGTCGATCCCGTCCGCCACGGCGCGGGTTCCCTCGTCATACGGGGGAACCTCGAACATGCCCAGAGGGCCGTTCCAGAAAATCGTGCGCGCGGAGGCGATCTCCTTCCGATACGACTCCCGCGTCTTCGGGCCGATGTCGAGCGCAATCATTCCCTTTTCGATCGAGACGCCCCGCGTCGCGCGGCATGTGGCTCCGGGCTCCGGCGAGGGAGCGACGACGTGGTCCTGTGGCAGGTGCAGCCCGACCCCCGTCTCCTGAGCACGGGCGAGGATCACCTTCGCGTGCTCGATCTTGTCCTGCTCGATGCGCGACGCTCCGACCGACATCCCCTTCGCCTTCATGAAGGTGTACGCCATGGCGCCGCCGATCAGAATTGCGTCGACCTTGCCGATCAGATTGTGCAGCAGATCCATCTTGTCCGAAACCTTGGCCCCGCCGAGGACTGCGATGTAGGGGGATTCGTGATGCTCGCGCAGCCGGCTGAGCATCTCCATCTCGCGTTCGAGCAGGAGACCGGCGGCGGAGCTGCTCAAGTGCCGGGTGATGCCGACGACCGACGCATGGGATCGATGGGCGCTGCCGAACGCGTCATTCACAAACAGATTACCCAGCCCCGCGAGTTGCGAGGCGAAGTCGGGATCGTTGGCCTCCTCCCCCTCGTGGAAGCGGAGGTTTTCGAGAAGCAGGATCTCTCCCTCAGCGAGATCCCTGACCCGTCCTTCGACCTCGGGACCGACGCAGTCGGCCGCCATCCGCACCGGCCTGGAGAGCAGGGTGGACAGCGGATCGACGACCGGCGCGAGACTCAACGCCTGCGCCTTCTTCCCTTTCGGCCGCCCCAGATGGGATGCGAGGATGATGCGCGCCTTTCTCTCGGCCAGCAACTGAAGCGTGGGCAGGGAGGCCTTCAGTCGGGTGTCATCCCCGACCGATCCCGCGCGCAGCGGGACGTTGAAGTCGACGCGCACAAAGACGCGCTGACCACGCACGTCGAGATCGCGCACCGAAAGCTTGCGAAAGTTCATCGTTGATTTCTCCCGGCGCCGTCCCGTCGACACGCCATGTGGCGGACGAGATCAACGAGGCGGGCGACGTAGCCACGCTCATTGTCGTACCAGGCCAGGATTTTCAGCAGCCGCTCGCCCTCGACCGCGAGGAGCGAGCCGTCGATGATCGCCGATCGGGTGTCGCCGAGGTAATCGATCGAGACGAGTTCCTCGTCCGAATATCCCAGCACCCCGTGGAGGGGGCCGCTCGCGGCACGCCTGAACGCTCCACGGACGGTCTCGAGAGCCGTCTGGCGACGCAGAATGATCGACAGGTCGATCAACGAGACCGCGGCGGTCGGAACACGCACCGCGAGCGCATAAACGCGTCCCTCCAGTTGTGGCATCACCCTCATAATCGCTCCAGCGGCCGACGTGGAAGTCGGGATCATCGACATGCCGGCCGCGCGCGCGCGACGCGGATCCCTGTGCGGCGAGTCCATCAGCACCTGGTCGTTGGTGTAGCAGTGGACGGTCGTCATCGCGGCGCGCTCGATGCCGAATTCCCGATCCACGACCGACATCACGACCGCCATGGCGTTCGTGGTGCACGAAGCGTTGGAGAGGACACGGTGACGCTCCGGGTTGTACAGGTTTTCGTTGACGCCATAACAGATCGTCAGGTCGGCATCGGCCGAGGGGGAGGTGATGATGACGCGCCCCGCCCCCCGCTCGAGGTGAGCGGCTGCCGCGGATCGGGAGGTGAAACGGCCGGTCGATTCCAGGACCAGATCGACACCGGTCTCGCTCCACGGTATCGAGCCGGGCTCTCTGGCGTGGGTGAAGCGGATCACTTGGTCGCCGATGCGCAGTCCTTCCTCGCAGGCAATGACGTCCGGTCCCGGTTTCCCGAACAGTGAATCGTGCCGGAGCAGGTGCGCGAGGATCGTGCGATCCCCCACATCGTTGACCGCGACGACCTGGAGATCGTCCAGGGTGAGGGAAGCCCTCAGAAACCCCCGTCCGATCCGGCCGAGTCCGTTGATGCCGATCCGCATGCTCGCACAACTCCTCTGGAGCCGCGGCTCCCCGATGTTCGAGGGGTCGAGTCGCGGGTCCGTTGCGGGTGAACCGGTTCAGTATATAAGGAAACGGGCGACATGAGACGTAAGCGCCACGGCCCCCACTGCGACGCTGCTCATGCTCGCTCGCGACGCAACGCCGCGAGTTATCCATTGCGCATGGCGCGGCTCGAAATCGCCGCGCCGCAGTGGGGGCCGCGGCGCGTCCACTCACCCTCGGCCGGGCATCTTTCTTGACCGGGCAGGGGACGCCGGGTAGGATCGACGTCCTTCATTCTCCCTTCAGAATGCATTCCGGGCACGATCGGAAACGGAGGTACTCGACCGTTGGGATGAACATGCATGTCGGCGCGCTTGCGCAAGGCCTGACAATTCTTCTGCTGACGTCGTCGTTCCCGGCGACCCTCGCCTGCGCTGGTCCGCCGTCCGACGGCACGGCGACGCCGGCCCGACAGGTCGGCGAGGGCCAAGAGCGGTCGACCGATACCACGCGGGTGGTTCGCGAGGCATTGCGTGCCGACGTCCGCTTTCCCGGCGGGCGCCGATTCACGGCGGAGATCGCCGACACGTCCATCCGCCAGGCTCGTGGCTACATGCATCGCGCCGAGATCGGGCCCGACGAGGCGATGGTGTTCGTCTTCTCCGCTCCCGGCGTGAGGACGTTCTGGATGAAGAACGTGCTCGTTCCCCTCGATATGATCTGGATGGACGAAACATTCCGGATCATGCACATCGATCACGCCGTCCCGCCATGCAGGGCGGACCCCTGTCCGTCATACGGCACGATTCGGGCGACGCGTTACGTACTGGAGGTGGCTGGCGGTATTGCGCGGGCCGAGGAACTCGCGATCGGGGCCCGATTACAGATCACGATTCCGGAATTGCCTCGCTAATCGTCCGTCAACCAGTCAAGAAACTGGCGGTTTTGTCGATTCAGATCAGGAGGCACTTGACGAAGGGCTCAACTCGCGGTACAGGATCGCCACGATTGGTTGGAGGAGGGTTTCAGGAATGAAGTTTTTCATATACACGCTCATCTCGATTGTGATGGTGGTCGCCGGCTTCGTGCTTGGCGTCGACTACCAGCAGCACCTCGAGAGTCTCGACCAGGTTCAGTCGCTCGTGCAGGTTCAGCGGGCGAAGATCGACGAGCTCCGAGTGGAAAAGCTGCAGCTGCACACCGGGATCATGCTGCGGGACTACCTGAGCGAGGTCAGGGTCCGGCTGCCGCAGGAGACCATGCAGGACATGAGCGAATCGATCACCAACGCTTCGGTGAAGTTTGACGTGCCTCCGGAGATGATCCTGGCGATCATCCGGATCGAGAGCACCTTCGACACCGCGGCGGTCTCCAACAAGGGGGCGATCGGCCTGATGCAGCTGATGCCGGCCACCGCACGGCAGGTGGCGGAGGAGCTCCGGATTGACTGGCCGGGCGTCGAGATCCTGGAACACCCGGCGACCAATATCGAGATGGGGACCTACTATTTCACCAAGCTGCTCGCCCGTTTCGAGAATATGGCCGTCGCCCTGGCGGCCTACAACCACGGACCGACCCGGATCTCCAATCTGGAGCAGGCCGAAGCCGAGCTTCCGATGGGCTACAGCCGCAAGGTTCTGCGGCACTATAACCCCTGAGAACCCCCCGGAAACCCTCTCTCGGCGCGACTTAGCGCCGTTGACACTCCGAAGAACCGTGTGATACCTTACGCCGCCTGTGTGGCGCCCGCGACCACGTGTGCGGGCTGCGTGGTGGAGGGGTCGGCGGCGTGGTCGAGTACGTTCCAATACTGATTCTCCTCGTCGTGGCGACCATCTTTCCGGTCGCCACGCTGGTCATCGCCTACATCGTTCGCCCCAGCAACTTCGACAAGACCAAGCTCGAAGCCTACGAGTGCGGGGTGCCGACCAGTGGCGAGCCGCGCGCTCGGTACCCGGTCCGTTTCTATATCCTTGCGGTTCTGTTTGTCATCTTCGATGTGGAGACGATCTTTCTGTTCCCGTGGGCGGTGAAGTACCGCGTACTGGGGCTCTTCGGGTTCGTGGAAATGGTAGTCTTTCTGGGGATTCTTCTCGTCGGCTACGCCTACGCCTGGAGGAAAGGGGCGTTGGAATGGGTCTGATCGAGAACCGTTTTCATTCAAACATCATCACCACGACGGTCGACAAGGTCTTCAACTGGGCGCGCAAGTCGGCGTTGTGGCCGATGTCGTTCGGGCTGGCCTGCTGCGCCATCGAGATGATGGCCACGGTCGCGTCGCGCTACGACATCGACCGGTTTGGAGCCGGAGTGTTCCGGGCCACGCCGCGCCAGTCGGATGTGATGATTGTGGCCGGCACGCCATGCGAGAAGATGGCGCCGATCATCAAACGTCTGTACGATCAGATGCCGGATCCCAAGTGGGTCATTTCAATGGGCGCCTGCGCCACGTGCGGTGGACCATTCCCCACGTACAGCGTCATCCAGGGGGTTGATCGGATCGTTCCGGTCGACGTCTACATTCCGGGATGCCCGCCGCGGCCGGAAGCCCTTCTGTACGGATTCCTCAAACTGCAGGACAAGATCGACAAAATGACCATCGCCCGGCAGGCGACCGCCTGATCGCGGAGGCGGGATGCACCAGCCGGACAGGGCCGCACGACTCCCAGATTTGCGTGCGCTTGTGAAAAAAAGCGCGAGCGTTCCATGAGCGACGAGAAGGACAGTCAGCCGTCACCACCTCCCGTGGCCCCCGCGCCCGAGAAGGTCGATCCGCTGCGGACCGAGGTTCCGAGCCGCGGAGTCGATCTGCTGAAGGAGCGATTCCCGGGCGAGGTGCAGGAGGTGACTTACTACGCCGGAGACGCGATCGTGCGCCTGCGCGCGAATCGGTTTCCCGAGATCGCCAGGACTCTGCGCGACGATCCCGGGCTGCGCTTCGACTATCTGAGCAATCTCACCGCCGTCCACTGGCCGGATCGTCCGAAGGCGTTCGAGGTGGTCTACCACCTTTACTCCATTTCGAAGAAGCACCGCCTCTGCATCAAGGTGGACGTCGCGGAGGGCGAAGAGACACCCACGGCCTGCGGAGTCTGGACGACCGCCAACTGGCACGAGCGCGAGGTGTTCGACCTGTTCGGGATCCGCTTCTCGGGGCACCCGGACATGACCCGCATTCTGATGACCGATGAGTGGGTCGGCCACCCGCTGCGCAAGGACTATCCGCTGGAGGGGAATCCGCGCGATCACGTGCAGTACCGTGAGGTCACCACGGCGGAGCACGTCTACCGCTACGAGAAATCCCCGATCAAAGGCTTCGGCTGGAAGAAGGAAGTGGAGAAGACCGGCGAGGGGAACGGCTGATGTTCCGGACCGAAGAGCTCGACATCAACATGGGGCCACAACATCCCTCGACGCATGGAGTGCTGCGCCTGCAGTTGAAGCTGAACGGCGAGGAGATCACCGACATCCGCCCCGTCATCGGCTACCTGCACCGCGGGGTCGAGAAGCTGTCGGAGCATCGCACCTACTCGATGATCGAGCCGCTCACCGACCGGCTCGACTACGTGGCGGCCATCTCCGAAAACCTCGGGTATTGCGGCGCTGTGGAGAAGCTGATGGGGATCGAGGTGCCGCCGCGGGCGCAGTACATTCGCGTCGTCCTGGCCGAACTGCAGCGCGTCGCCTCCCATCTTCTGTGGCTCGGCACGCACGCACTCGACATCGGCGCGATGTCGGTCTTCTTTTACACCTTCCGCGAACGGGAGCTGCTCCTCGACCTGCTCGAGGAGTTCTGCGGAGCGCGGCTTACTTATAACTCGATGCGGATCGGCGGGCTGCTCGAGGACGTCCCCGAGGGCTGGTTCGATCGGGTGAAGCACTTCCTGAAGATCTTCCCGTCCCGCCAGCAGGAATACGAAAGCCTGCTGACGGTGAACCGGATCTGGGTCGGCCGGACGAAGGGGGTCGGCATCCTGACGGCCGAGGACGCGATCGCAATCGGCGCCAGCGGGCCGACCCTGCGGGGATCGGGGGTCGACTACGACGTCCGCAAGGCGCAGCCGTACTGCTCCTACGACCAATTCGAGTTCGACGTCCCCCTCGGCGAGAACTGTGATACCTACGATCGCTACGTGATCCGTATGGAGGAGATGCGCCAGGCCTGCCGGATCATCGACCAGGCGATCGATAAAATGCCCGACGGTCCGGTGCGCGCGAAGGTGCCCAAGTACATCAAACCACCCGCCGGCGAGGTCTATCACGTGGTCGAGAGCCCGCGCGGCGAGCAGGGCTTCCACATCGTCTCGATCGGATCGAACATGCCGTACCGGATGCGCTTCCGCTCGCCATCGTTCGCCAACCTGCAGG
>JAZGDH010000179.1:0-2395 GCA_036477555.1 Acidobacteriota bacterium | reverse complement strand
GAGACCATGCATCTGGGCCTCAAACGCGGCGTCGAACTCCTCCAGATCGAACTCACCCATCGGCTTGAGGAACTTCCCCGTAGGCCCGACGTCGCCGGCCGCGAACCGTCCCTCCGGGCACAGGCCGCTCAGCGCCTTCGCCGCCAGATAGTTCGCGTCGTAGGTTCGATCCTGCAGGTCACGCTCCGACAGCTTGATCGTCGTCCCACCGAAGGTGTTGGTCTGCACGACGTCCGCACCCGCCTGGTAATAGGCGCGATAGACGTTATTGACGACTTCGGGTCTCTCCCAGTTCCACGGCTCTGGGGATTCACCGTCGACGAGCCCCTCCTGAAACAGCATCGTCCCCATGCCGCCGTCGTAAAGAGCGACCCGGGAGCCAACGAATTCCAGGTAATCGTTCTTCATGCGAACATCCTCAAAATGGGGCCTTGGCTCTGTTTCATATACGAGAACGGCGTACCACGTGTGAACTTTCATCGTATTCCGCCCCGGGCTGCCGCGTCAATCGCGAGGCGCCGGCGACCCGGTGACCGCCGACACAGACGAGTCGAACGGCCCCTCCTGGATACCGCCGAATGCCGCAAGGACGAACGCCGCGCCCACGATCAGGAGCGCCCCGACCTGCTGGGTGACGATCAGCCGCTCTCCGAGGATCATCGCCGCGAGCATCACGGCAGCGACCGGCTCGAAGGTATCGAGGATCGAGGCGACCTGGGCGCCGACACGCTTCAATCCGGCGATGAACAGCAGAAATGAGATCAGCGTGCCGATGATGACCATCCCGAGCAGGACGCCCCATCCGGTCCGGGTGGGGGGCAGCGCGGCCTGTCCGGCGAAAAGTGCAGCGGCGCCGAAGCTGACCGCCGCGCCGGAGATCACGAGCGCGCCCGACAGCATCGACGGGATGCCGGTAGTGACGCGGGCCAGCCCCAGAACGAAAAACGCCATCCACAACCCCGCGAAGATTGACAGGCCGACGCCGAGCGTCGAACCTCCCTCCCAGTTCGGAGCCGCGCACAGCCAGGTGCCCGACAGTGCCAGGCCGATCGCGATCACCTGCGCGGCCGCGGGCGGGCGCCGGGTGCGAACCCAGACGATGAGGGCCAGAAACGCTGGCGACGTGTAAAGCAATACGACCGCCAGGCCCACCGGAATGTAATACAGTGCGGAGAAAAAGATCGCCGACTGCCCCGCGTACCCCACGAGGCCCCATGCCAGGAGTGACAGCGCACGCTTGCGCTCGAGCCCCGCCGCGGCCGCCCGGAAACGAGGCGACAGCAGGACGAAGACCCAGAAGCATCCGGCCGCCAGGGCGAAGCGGGCCGAGAGAAGCGACAACAGGGAGAGATCGGCGGCGTAGGCGATCTTGCCGAAGATCCCCAGCGTGGCATAACAGAACGCCGATGACACGATCAGGGCCGATCCGGCCGGGCTGATCCGCATGTGCCGGACGACTATCCCACGCTCCACACATTCCCCCTGTGCGCCGATCGACATCGATGGCGCGCGAGCCGCGTTCCCCGCAGCATTATAGAGGTGGCGCAGGACGTATCGCGTCGATTCCACATCGTGCTATCGTCCTCGATCGACCATGAGTACGATTGCGGGTGTCGGGCTTTCCACCGATGCGAGCCCACTGAAGGCGGCGCGCGAAGCTGCGCGGACGGCCCTCGCCGGAATCGGCGAGGGGAGGGCCGACTGGTGCCTTGTGTTCGCCACGTCCCCTTACCACCCCCACTACGCCGTCATGCTGGCCGCGATTCAGGACACGCTCGGCACCTCCATCCTGAGCGGCTGCAGTGCGTGGGGCGTGATCGCCGGGGATCGGGAGATCGAATCGGGGCCCGGGGTCGCCGTCCTCGCCGTGCGATCGGACCGCATCGAGGCCTCCGCCCTCATCGCACCGCTCGCCGAGGAGGGAACGCCATCGGCGGTCGGGGAGATCGGCGCGTTGATCCGATCCCGTCCCGGTCTGTCGTTCCTGCTCCCCGATCCTTATGCCCTCCCCCCCGATTCCCTGCTGCGCGATTTCGAGGAGGTCGCGCCGGGCGCCCGGGCGATCGGCGCGGCCGCCTCTGGAGATCCGCGTCTCGAACATACGTTCCAGTACCACGGCCGTAATGTCGCCACGAGGTCGGTCGCCGCGTTGCATCTGTCGGGATCGGTGCGCGCCACCATCGGGATTACGCAGGGCTGCCAGCCTCTGGGGGAACCCTGCCGCGTGACGCGCGGCCACGGGAATATCGTGCACGCGCTGGACGGCGGGCGCGCCCTCGACGTCCTGCGGTCGCGGATGCCGGCCGGTGTGCGCAACGCCATCGAGCGGCTCGGGGGCCACCTGTTTGTCGGCATCCCTCCGCGATCGGGACAGGAAAGCTTCCAGCCAGGCGAG
>JAZGDH010000178.1:0-2215 GCA_036477555.1 Acidobacteriota bacterium | reverse complement strand
GCGGCCCGCGCGTAGCGGGCGACGAACGCCCAGCCGGTCAGGGCCACGCATGAGGCGGGAAGGATGAGATGGCGCAGCAGCTCCAGCGCGCGCCCCGGCCCATCGGCGAGGCCGTGCGGGTTCCCGATACCCTGCAGCGGGAGCAGGCGCAGGTTGACGGACAGAGTCTGCTGCAGCACCAGGGCGGCGGCGAACGCCGGCACGGCATACAGCCACAGCAGCAGCCAGGCCCCGGAACGATCCACGAACGACCCGGGGTTCATCGCGCCGAGGTACCCGAACGGCAGTGCCAGCGAGTAGATCATTATGATCGCGCAGGCGTTGAGCAGCAGCGTCCATGGGAGCGCCTCCGCCACGATCGTCGTGACCGGCCTCCCGTCGCGGAGCGATCGTCCGAGGTCGCCCTGCATCAGCGCCCAGGCCCAGTCGAGGTAGCGCATCACGGGGCCGCGATCGACCCGCAATTCGGCCTCGAGGTGTCGCATCGCCTCGGCCGAGGGAAGCGGCCCCCTTCCGGACCAGGTGAGAATGGGGTCGGACGGGATCAGATTCAGGATGACAAAGGCGATGATAGTGATCCCGATAATGGTCGGCAGGAACGACAGGAGGCGGCGCAGCACGAATGCGGTCAACGGTCGCTCGCTTCACCGACGAAGAGGCCGGCGGCGCCCGGAAACTGATTGAGGATGCCGAGCGGACAGGCGGTCGCGCCGCCGATCCTTCGGGGAAGCGCCGCCTGAACCGTCGGATAGAAAAGGAAGCTGTACGGCTCCCGTTCCGCCAGGCGTCGCTCGATGCGACGGTAGATCGCCGTGCGCTCGCCGGGCTCCAGGGTCCGGCGCCCCTCGTCGAGCCACGCGTCGACGTCGGCATCCCGGAACCCGGCGTAGTTCTGCCCCTCGCCAATTTGAGAAGAGTGAAGCATCCCGTACAGCCCGTCGGGATCGGGGGTGAACACGATCCCCGACAGGGCCGCCTCGAAATCCCCGCTCTTGAGCCGGGACCAGAGGGTCGGCCAGTCGAGCCGCTGAATCGTCATCTCGATCCCGAGCCGTCGCAGCGATTCCTGCGCCACCTGGGAGAACTGGACGTGATCGCGCCCTTCACCGTAAATGAGCAGTCGGAATCGGAACGGGATTCCCGCGCGCGATCGCAATCCGGTCGTCTGGTCGATCCGCCACCCGGCGGCGTCGAGCAGTTGTGCCGCCCGTGCCGGATCGTGCGCCGTCGATGATGCCGGGCTCCCGGCCGGTGGGAGCACCGCCGGGTGGAATGGCGAGCCGGCCGCGCGGCCGTGACCGCGCAGGACCGAGTTCACGTATTCCTCCCGATCCAGTGCGAGGGAAAGCGCGCGGCGGACCTCCGGGTCGCCGAAAAACGGGTTCGATCCGCCCGAGCGCCAGGCGATGTAATAAAGGAAGAGCGGCACGTAACGCACCGTGCGGAACCTTCGATCGAATTCGACGCGCCGGACGTGGGTGTCCCACTGCACCGGTGTCAATGAAGCGTAGTCGACCTCTCCCGCCAGCAGGGCCTGCAGAGCCGTCTCCTGCGAAGGGATAATCTGGAAGATAAACTCGTCCAGGTGGGGGCGGCCGCTCCAGTAATCCGGATTGGCTTTCAGGACGATCCGGCTTCCCGCATCCCAGGCGACGAAACGAAACGGTCCGGTGCCGACCGGAGCGCGGTTCAGCGGAGAATCGGCCATCGTCGGCTCCGTGTCGAGATGTCGCGGCACGATCGGGACTTCCCATGCATAAAGGGCAGGGGCATACGGTTCCCGATAGACCACCCGGACCGTGTGCGGATCCGGAGTCTCGACACGCTCGACCGTCAGAAACGAGTCGAGGCGGCCGACCGCCCGGCTGGCCGGATCGACGACGCGGCGGTAGGTATGCAGCACGTCGGCGCTGGTGAACGGTGCGCCGTCGTGGAAGCGCACGCCGGTTCGCAAGTGAAATGTCAGCACGCGGCCGTCGTCGGAGTGTTCCCACGAGGAAGCGAGGCGCGGCACCGGGCGCAGCTGGTGGTCGTGGCCGACGAGCCCGTCCGCGACGAGCTTCTGGACCATCACGGTGAACTGATCGGTGCCGCTGATGAAGTTGAGAGTTGTCGGCTCGATGCGCAGGGGATAGACGAGGCGGCCGCCCGGGGCGGGGCCGTTCCCGGCGTGCGGCGCCGCGACGCGCGCCACCGGATCGCAGGCGACGAGCAG
>JAZGDH010000177.1:0-2024 GCA_036477555.1 Acidobacteriota bacterium | reverse complement strand
GCGCTAACGGTTGGTTGGCGCTTGTGTTTGTTCCACTGATTTACGAGGAGTGGGCCTCGGCACGCAATCCCAGCCTCAACATTTCCGTCGAATCCGTTTCGCCCCCATCCCTTCGACTGGCTGTGGGGAAACTATAGCACCCCGGTTCCCGGCGGAGCAAGGCGGAAGGGTCGCGACTCTATTCGCCGGACGACGAATCGCCCTCGGCGGGTGCGTCAGGCTGCGCAGGCACGGGTCGCGCCCGCCTCGGCTGCGCGTGGGGTGTCCTCGCCGTCTGGCGCTCGAGCCACGCGAGCGCGTCGCGGGTGCGGCGGAAGTAGACGTCACGCATCTCGCGGAAGTTGTGACTCGCTCCGGGGATGCTGATCATCAGCTTCGGCCCCTTGACATGCCGCATGAGGCTCTGCGACGACACCTTCGTGTCGAGCGCTCCTTGCATCATCACCAGCGGCACCGGCGCGAGTCGCTTGACCTCGGCGGCAACGTCGATCTTCTCCTTTTCGGGCAGCGGCAAATCGAGGTGCAACGCGACGCGGAAAACGGCGGTTGATTCGGTCAGCGGAGCGATCAGGAGAAGGCCGACGACCTTCCCGGCGCCGGCGCGGTTGAGCAGATACGGCAGGTTCGCCGCTCCCATGTCGAATCCGGCGATGAGGACCGGCTGCTCAGAAGCCCTGCCGGCGCGCTCGTTGAGGGTGGCGATCAGTGCATTCAGATCCGATTCGAGTTCTTCCGGCGTTACCAGCTGCTGGTAATAGGACCGCGTCGCGACCCCCAGCACATGGCGGCCGTCGGCGGCGAGAAACGAGGCGGTGTCCTGCATCATCGGCCGCCATCCCCAGGCGCCGGAGAAGAACAGGACCGGCGTTCGATCGGGGGCCGGCACGGCGGTGACCGTCGGCGTCGCAGTTCCTCCGGTCGCCGCGTCGCCGGAATCATCCGCACCGTCATTCGCGGCAGGCGGCGTAGGGGGGGGCGGAGCGTAGTGATAGAGATGCGTTGGCTCCGACATCGAGGTCCTGAGGAAGATCTCTTTCGGGATCATCCGCTCGACCGCAGCCGGCACCGACGCGATGGTGAGCGAAATCAGAATGATGAAGGTGAGCGCCCGGGAGAGGAACCACAGAGGCCTGCAGTCAAGACGACGACGGCGCCGATGGGCCCCCCCCGGCGCCACGCCATGCAGAACCGTTCGCACGATCAGGGATAGATCCCGCGGATGCGCGTCGCCTCGGCCACGCGTCCGACGGCCAGAATGTACGCCGCCGTGCGCATGTGGACGTTGTATTCTCTGGCGATCGCCAGCACCTCAGCGAAGCCGCGAGTCATGATCTTCTCGAGGTGCTCGTTGACCTGCTTCTCCTCCCAGAAGAACGCCTGCAGCGACTGGACCCACTCGAAGTACGAGACGGTGACGCCGCCCGCGTTCGCGAGGATGTCCGGGATCAGGAAGATGCCGTTCTTGTGGAGGATCTCGTCGGCGCCGGGCGTGGTCGGCCCGTTGGCCGCCTCGGAGATGATCTTCGCCCTGATGCGATCGGCATTCTCGAGAGTAATCTGATTCTCGAGCGCGGCCGGTATCAGGACTTCGCACTCTAGCTCGAGCAGCTTCTCGTTAGTGATGGCGTCCGCCTCGGGGTAGCCGGCGAGGGCGCCGGTCTTGTTCTTGTGCGCGATCACCGCCGGCACGTCGAGTCCCCTGTCGTTGCGGATACCGCCCCGGCTGTCCGACAGCGCGACGATCGACGCACCGTCCTCGCTCAGGAGGCGCGCCGCGATGCTGCCGGCATTCCCGAAACCCTGCACGACGATGCGCGCCTGCTTGAGCGGGATCTTCTTCTCGGTGCACGCTTCGCGCGTGACGAACTGCACGCCACGTGCGGTCGCCTCGTGGCGTCCCTCGGATCCGCCGACCGGCAGCGGCTTGCCGGTGACGACGCCGAGCTGCGTGCTCCCCTTGGTCAGGGAGTAGGTGTCCATGATCCAGGCCATCGTCTGGGCGTTGGTGTAGACGTCGGGCGCCG
>JAZGDH010000176.1:0-6429 GCA_036477555.1 Acidobacteriota bacterium | reverse complement strand
CTGCACGGGATGATGCGGGTGCGCGTCTTCACCCAGGAAGATGCTCACATCTATTGCACCCAGGATCAGGTTCAGCAGGAGATCGAGGGTGTTCTCGATATGTGCCTGGAGTTCCTGCGCACATTCGGGTACGAACGCTTCGAAATCGACCTGTCGGTCCGCGACTTCGCTCACCCGGATAAGTACGCGGGCGACTCCTCCGGCTGGGACATGGCGGAGGGAGCGCTGGTCAGGGCACTCGAGAGCCGCTCGCTCTCCTACATCCGCCGCGAGGGGGAGGCCGTCTTCTACGGCCCGAAAATAGACATCCGTATGTTCGATGCCATCGGCCGCTCCTGGCAGGGCCCCACGGTGCAGTTCGACTTCAACCTCCCCACCCGGTTGCGCATTCAGTACATCGCCGCCGATTCGGCCCCGACCCCGGTTGTCATGGTTCACCGGGCGATCTATGGTTCGCTGGAGAGGTTCATGGGCGGCCTGATCGAGCATTACGCTGGCGCCTTCCCGCTGTGGCTGGCTCCCGTGCAGGCCACCGTGCTGCCGATCAGCGAGAAGACGGTAGAGTACGCCCGCAAGGTGAAGGCCGCGCTTCTGGAGGCGGGATTGCGGGTGGAGTGTGACGCGCGAGGAGAGAAGATCGGAGCGAAGATCCGCGACGCGCAATTACAGAAGATCCCGTTCATGCTCGTCGTCGGCGAGCGCGAGGCGACAGGCGGCACCGTGGCGGTGCGCAGCCGTCGAGAGGGAGACCTTGGTCCGACGACCATAGAGGAGATTCGAGATCGCATGACCGCGATGCAGAAGGAAAGGAGTCCCGGTCCATGAGCCGATCACCAGGTCGGGGGTCGAGAGTATGAGCCCTCCCCGCAGGCGCTGGGAGGTTAAGAAACCTGAAAGCAAACTGAGGATCAACGAGCGCATCCGGGCTCGTGAGATACGCGTGATCGGCGCGGATGGGACCCAATTAGGGATTATGCCGCCCGACGAGGCGCTGCGCGTCGCCCAGCAGGGTGGGATGGATCTCGTGGAGGTATCGCCTGATGCGGCGCCGCCCGTCTGCAGGATTCTCGATTACGGGAAATATCGTTACCAGCTGAACAAGAAGGCGCACGATTCGAAGAAGAAGCAGCGCACCATCCAGGTCAAGGAGGTGAAGTTTCGCCCCAAGACCGACGAGCACGATTATGAGTTCAAACGCAACAACATCATCCGCTTTCTGTCGAAGAGCATGAAGGTGAAGGCGACCGTAATATTTCGCGGCCGCGAGAACGTTCACCGTGACATCGGACACCGCATCCTGCGACGGTTACGGGACGAGGTGGGTGAGTTAGGAACCGTCGAGTCGGAGCCCCGTCAGGAGGGGCCGTTTCTGTATAGGATTCTCGCGCCTAAGAAGACCACAGGCGCGGCGGCTGCCTCCTCCGGCGCATCCCCGAGACGTTAGGAGACGATCCATGCCCAAGATCAAGACAAAGCGGGGCGCGGTCAAGCGGTTCCGACTGACCGCCTCAGGAAAAATCAAGAGGAGCCGTGCCTTCAAGCGTCACATCCTGACGTCGAAGGCGACCAAGCGGAAGCGGCACCTCGATATGGATACGCTGGTCCACGATGCGGATCGGCGGCGCGTGCGTCAAATGCTGCCGTACGGCCGCCCATAGGAGTCGAACGTGCCGAGGGTAAAACGGGGAACGAAGAGGCACCAGGCGCGCAAGAAGGTTCTGAAGCGGGCCAAGGGCTACTACATTGGCAAGAGCAAACTTTATCGCGTCGCGAAGGAGGCGGTCGATAAATCGCTCGGATACGCCTATCGTGATCGGCGGGACAGGAAACGGCAGTTCCGGAGCCTGTGGACCATCCGCATCAACGCGGCGGCCCGCCAGAACGAACTGTCGTATAACCGCTTCATCTCAGGGTTGAAAGCGGCCGGCGTGAAGCTGGACCGCAAGATCCTGGCCGACCTGGCAATCCACGATCCCGCCGGATTCACGGCACTGACCCAGGCAGCACGAACCGCTCTGGGCGGCACCTGATCCCACCGGACGGCTCGATGGGCGAACGGCCCATCGACATGCAGCAACGGGACGACGGAGGCGGGGCGTGCAGGAGCGCGTCAAGACGATTCGGCGGCGGTTCGACCGCGACCTCGCCGCTGCGCAAAGTGGCGCGGCGGTCGCCGAGGTGCGGGTTCGCTATCTCGGGCGGAAGTCCGGAGTCCTGACAACCCTCCTCAAGGAGTTGAGGGACATCTCCCCCTCGCGCAAGGCTTCCGCCGGTAAGGCGATCAATACGCTCAAGAGCCACGTCGAATCGGCCCTCGCGGACGCCCGCGGGAAGGGCACGGCGGCACGGCCCGCCCCTCCGGGTGACGCGCTCGACCTGTCTCTTCCCGGTCGCGTTCAACTCCCCGGCTGCCCGCATCCGATTTCCCAGATCCGCAGCCGCATCGAGGAGATCTTCCTGGAAATGGGTTACGCGCTCGAGTCCGGCCCGTTGGTCGAGACCGACTACTACAACTTTGAGGCTCTGAACATCCCGCAATATCATCCGGCGCGCGACATGCAGGACACCTTCTACGTCGAGGGTGGTCTGCTCCTGCGCACCCATACCTCCCCCGTGCAGATCCGGACGATGCAGCGCCAGCAGCCACCGGTGAGGATGATCGCGCTCGGCATGGCCTTTCGCCGCGATGCCGCCGACCTGACCCACTCCCCCGTCTTCCATCAGGTCGAAGGGCTGGCGGTCGACGAGCGGATCACCTTCGCGGATCTGCGTGGAACCCTGGAGCACTTCTGCCGGCGGATGTTCGACCGCGATTTGCGCCTGCGATTCCGGCCGTCCTACTTTCCATTCGTCGAGCCGGGCGCCGAGTACGACATCTCCTGCATCTTCTGCGGCGGAGACGGGTGCCGTGCGTGCAAGGGCAGTGGCTGGATCGAGATCGGTGGGGCGGGCATGGTTCACCCCGCCGTGTTTGAAAACGTCGGATACGATCCGGAACGCTATACCGGGTTCGCCTTCGGGCTTGGCCTGGAACGAATCGCGATGCTCAAGCACGGGATCGACGACATCCGCCTGTTCTACGAAAACGACGTTCGCTTTCTTTCGCAGTTCCCCGCCTGACGGCGAGGGGGATCACACATCATGCGGTTCTGCCACGGCTGGTTGAAGGAGTACGTGACGATCACCGACGAACCCAGGCGCGTCGGCGCGCTCCTGACCGGGGCCGGGGTGCCGCTGGACGGGATCGAGGGAGTCGGCGATGACGCGGTGTACGACTTCGAGATCCTCACGAACCGCCCCGACTGCATGAACCACGTCGGCCTGGCGCGCGAGCTGGCCGCCCTCACCGGCCAGGATCTGCGAATCCCCGATGCGAACGTCCCCCCGGGAGGCCCCCCATCCCCCGAGCATGCGGACATCACAATCGAGGATCCGGATCTCTGCGCCCGGTACAGCGGCCGCTGCATCCTCGGCGCGCGTATCGGGCCCTCCCCCGACTGGCTCACCCGCCGCCTCGCCTCGATCGGGCAACGTCCAATCAACAACGTCGTCGACGTCACGAACTTTGTCCTGTGGGAGCTTGGACACCCACTTCATGCATTCGATCTCGATCGGCTCACCGATCGCCGGATCGTGGTGCGCCGGGCGCGCCGCGGTGAAACCCTGGTGACACTCGATGGCGAGTCGCGGACGCTGACGACCGACATGCTGGTCATCGCCGATGCCAGGCGGCCCGTGGCGCTGGCCGGGATCATGGGCGCCCGCGACTCGGAGATCTCCGAGGCGACGACCCGCATCCTCCTCGAGAGCGCATGGTTCGAGCCGATCAGCGTGCGGCGCACCGCGCGCGCTCTCGGTCTGCACACCGATGCGTCGCACCGCTTCGAGCGCGGCGCTGACCCGGGCCTCACGGTGGCGGCGCTGGATCGTGCCGCCGCGCTGATCGCCGAGGTGGCCGGGGGCGAGGTGACCGAACCGGCGCTGGACGTTCACCCGCGGCCCGAGCCGCCGCGTGTCGTCCCCTTCCGCCCGGCCCGCGCGCGGCAGCTTCTCGGCCTCGACCTGCCTGCGGATTTCATGCGGGAACGTCTCATCCGCCTGCAGTTCGATGTGCGCGAGCCGGATCGGGACAGCTGGCAGGTGACCATCCCTTCGTTCCGACGTGACGTCACGCGGGAGGTCGATCTGATCGAGGAGGTCATCCGACAGCGCGGTTACGACGCCATCGGGGCCGACCTGCCGCAGCATGCCGGAGCCGGTCGCGGACGGTCGGACGCCGACCGCCGCGCGCTCCTCGCGCGCCAGGCGCTCCAGTCGGCCGGCATCCACGAAGCGGTCAACTCGATCCTGATCGACCGTGAGGATGCGACGCCGTTCGCCCCCCACGGCGCCGAGCCGCGAGGAATCTCCAATCCTCTGCAAAGCCAGGCCGCCTGGCTGCGGATGAGCCTCGTGCCCGGTCTATTGCGCAACGTCGCGCACAACCTGAATCACGGCATCACGCGCTGCCACCTGTACGAGATCGGCCCCGTCTTCCTCCCCGGCAAAAAGGAACCGCTGGAGGAGCGCCGCCTCGCCTTCGTTCTGGCCGGACAGGGTCTCCCGGCCCACTGGAGCCTGAAGCCTCGCGCCGTCGATCTGTACGATGCACGCGGCCCGGTGGAGTTGTTGTCGGATTTGCTCGGAACCTCACGGCTGGTGCTCTCTTCGGATAAAATGTCAGTTCTGGCGGAGGGGCGGGCGCTCGGCATCTCCCACCAGGATCAGTCCATCGGCTGGCTGGGGGTGATCGCACCAGACGTCCTGCAGCGATTCGGGATCGATCAGCCGGTCCACGGAGGGGAGATCGCCATGGAGGTGCTGGAAGCCGAGCCGGTCGCGACGCGCCGGTACCGGCCGCTTCCCCGCTACCCGGGCGTGCGGCGCGACCTGGCCCTGATCGTCAAGCAGGACACACGATTCGACGCCATCGAAAGGGTCGTCCGTTCGGTGAACACGGTGCCGATCGAGGAAGTCCAGCCCTTTGATCGTTATCGCGGCCCCGGCGTGCCGAAGGGATGTGTCAGCGTGGCGGTACAGATTCTGTTCCGGCACGGCGGGAGAACGCTGACGTCGGAAGAGGTTCAATCGGCGCAGGACGCGATCGTCGCGGCGCTCGAGGGAGAGCTCGGAGCGCGGCTGCGAGGCCCGTCGAGGGACTGACATGGCCGCGAAACGGATCCGACGGAGGAAACCGATGGAGAAGAAAAGGGTGATTGTCGATCTGAGCCAGCTCGACATGCTGGAGCAGCGGGTGATCAAGGCGACCGAGATGATTCGCACGCTGCGCCGCGATCACGACGCGGCGCTGGCCAAGCTCGGCGAAGCGACCGCGTCGCTGTCGCGCCTGACGAAGGCGACGAAGGACGGCGACCGCCAGCGCGGGGAACTCGACCATGCGACCAGTCAGCTCGAGGTGCTTCAGCAGGAACGCCAGGCGGTGCGCGGCAAGGTTCAGAAGATGCTTGACCTGATGTCCTGTCTCGACGAGGCGCCGGTTGAGGCGCGCGGGGATCACTGATGACCTCAGAAAAAGTACAGACGCATCTGGTGCAGGTCGAGATCTACGGCCAATCGTACAACCTTCGGGGCGAGGGCGACGTTTCCTACATGCAGGGCCTGGCCTCCTACGTCGACGGCAAGATGCGCGAAGTGGCGGACGCCACCGCCACGGTCGACTCGCTCAAGGTGGCGATCCTGGCCGCGCTGAATATCGCCGACGAGAGCCGGCAGGGTCGCACTCCCGATCCTGAGCTGGCGCCCGGCGGGCCGGACCGTGTGGCGCGTTTGATCGACACTCTCGATCGCTGTATCGCGGAGGCGTGACGGGAGGCGGATTCGGAGGGCCTTGACGCGCGCAGGGGACGTGGGTAGCATGACTTCAGAACCCGATTCCCCTGCGCGGTTCGTGTTGGACGGATTAATTTGAGCCAACACTATTTGAATGGGAGTCCGGAGTCCGATCGTGGTGAGCTTCCCCCTGGAGGGGAAGCCTGAAGCGACGGCAGGGTTCCCCTCTGGTGCGCCAGGTTCAAATAGATTCCGTTCACACGGCCAAGCGGGGGTTTTTTCTATCGACGCCCTGCCGGCCGACCGAATCTCCCGCCTTCGCATCATCCCCCGTCGCGTCGTGGATGGTCCGCATTCTTGATGATCCGCGAATCAATCGGAGGAAGGACCGGTGCTACAGTTCACGATCGGCACGGTGATCCTGATCGCGGTCACGATCGCGGCCGTTTTCGTCGCGCGCGGCGCCGTTCGCCGCACCATCGCCTCGGCGCACGAGCGATCCGACGCGATCCTCCGCGAGGCGGAGAGCCAGGCCGACCTCCGTCTCAAGGAGATCGATCTCGAGGGCCAGGAGAAGATCGACGCCGCGGAAACCGAATT
>JAZGDH010000175.1:0-6094 GCA_036477555.1 Acidobacteriota bacterium | reverse complement strand
CCCCGCGCGGTGTGGAGGGGAAGGCCCCCGGCCGGGTCGCGAGGAACACGATGGTGTACTCGGAGATGGAGATTCGCAGGATCGCGCGGGTGGCGTTCGAGGCGGCCCGCAAGAGGAGAAAGAGGGTGACGTCGGTCGACAAGGCGAACGTCCTGGAGACGTCGCAGTTGTGGCGCGAGGTCGTGGGGGAGGTCGCGAGAGAATACGCGGATGTGCGGCTCGAGCATCTTCTGGTCGACAACGCCGCGATGCAACTCCTGGCTCGACCAACAGAGTTTGACGTGATCCTGACCGGAAACATGTTCGGAGACATTCTGAGCGACGAAGCCGCAATGCTGGCCGGCGGGATCGGAATGCTCCCCTCGGCGAGCCTGGGGGAGAGCGCCGGTCTCTACGAGCCGGTGCACGGCTCGGCACCCGACATCGTCGGGAAGGGGACGGCCAATCCGCTGGCGGCGATCCTGTCGGTTGCGATGCTGCTGCGCCACTCCCTGCAGGCCGGCTCCGAGGCCGACAGCATCGAAAGGGCGGTCGAGCTTGTCCTTGCAGAAGGCGCCCGGACGCCCGATCTGGCGAGGGAAGGGGAGACGCCGGTCACCACGGTCGAGATGGGAGAGCGTGTGCGCGCGGCGATGGCACGCGCGGCGTGAGGAGACGATGGACGATCGAAAAGAGCTGAAGTTGCAGGGAGGTCCTCTGGCGCCGGCGGTCGATCTGGCCTCCGCCCCGTCCGGGTCGCGTCCGGCGGTGCGATCTAAAGCCGGGCAACCGCCCGAGCGCGAGCAGCCTGCGCCAGTCGCGAAACCCATCACCGAGATGCGCGGTGCGAAAATTCTGATCGAGGCGCTCGTCCGCGAGGGGGTCGACACGATCTTCGGATATCCAGGCGGCGCCATTCTCCACGTCTACGACGAACTGGCGCGATCACAGGACAAGGTTAACCACGTCCTGGTCCGCCACGAGCAGGGAGCCGTGCATGCCGCGGAGGGATACGCGCGCTCGACCGGACGGGTCGGCGTGGTGATGGTCACCTCCGGCCCCGGTGCCACGAACTGCGTCACCGGACTGGCGAATGCGTTGATGGATTCGACGCCGATCGTCTGCATCACGGGTCAGGTGCCGACCCACCTGATCGGCAACGACGCCTTCCAGGAGGCCGATGTCGTCGGCATCACACGCCCGTGTACGAAGCACAACTACCTGGTGAAGGACGTCCGCGATCTGTCGCGGGTCGTGAAAGAGGCGTTCTACATCGCCAGAACAGGCCGCCCCGGCCCGGTCGTGATCGATCTCCCGAAAGACGTGACCGCCGCCCTCGCACCGTTCGAGCACGACGAAGAAACGCAGTTGCCATCCTACAGGCCGCCCGCGAAGGGGGATCCGGGCCTCGTGCGCCGGGCCGTCGAGATGATGGTCGCTGCGGAGCGGCCGATCCTCTACGTCGGCGGTGGCATCGTCAACGCCAACGCCTCGGAGGAACTGATCGCCCTCGCCGAGAAGCTGAACCTGCCGACGACCCCGACGTTGATGGGACTCGGTGGCTTCCCCTCGGCGCACCGCAACTGTCTCGGCATGCTCGGCATGCATGGCACCTACGCCGCCAACATGGGGATCTCGAACGCCGACCTCCTCATTGCCATCGGCGCGCGATTCGACGATCGTGTGACCGGCCGGTTGAAAGATTTCGCGCCGAAGGCCAGGGTGATCCACGTCGACGTCGACGCCTCCTCGATCAACAAGAACCGGGTGGTGGAGATCGGCATCGCCGGCGACGCGCGCGAGGTGCTCCGCCAGATGCTGGAGTGCCTGGAACGTGACAGGCGCCCCGAGGGTCCGCCGCCGCACGAAGCCTGGTGGAGGACCCTGCGCGAATGGCAGGTGCGCCACCCGTTCAAGTACCGGCAGCGCAAGGGTGTCATCATGCCACAGGCGGTGATCCAGGAACTGCATCACCTGACGCACGGCGATGCGATCGTCACCTCCGATGTCGGCCAGCATCAGATGTGGGTCGCCCAGTACTACGGGTTCAATCGCCCGCGGCAATGGCTGAACTCTGGGGGTCTCGGCACGATGGGATACGGTTTCCCGGCGGCGATCGGTGCGGCCAAGGCGCATCCTGACAGGATGGTCGTTTGCGTGACCGGGGACGGCTCGTTCCAGATGTGCATCCAGGAGATGGCGACGGCGATGCCGGAGGACGTCGACGTCAAGGTGGTCATCATCAACACCAATTACCTCGGCATGGTGCGCCAGTGGCAGGAGTTGTTCTACTCGCGCACCTACAGCGAGGTCGGTCTGGAACGGATGCCCGACTTCGTGAAGGTGGCGGAGGCGTATCACGCGAAGGGATTTCGCGCCACCAAACCATCAGAAATGAAGTCGGTGCTGCAACAGGGCCTCAATACACCGGGGTTCGTCGTCATCGACATGATCGTCTCCCAGGAGGAGAGCGTCTATCCGATGGTGCCGGCCGGCGCGTCCCTGCAGGAGATGGTGCTCGAACCCCCGGATGAGGGGGAGGAAGAGCCGGAACCGAGGGATCTGGCTTGAGGGGCCGAGAGGCGGGCGGGGGTTCGCGGCGCGGACGCCGTGGCGGACCGCGGGAGATCACGATGAGCGGTGAGATCAGACGTCACATCCTGTCGATTCTGGTGGAGAACCAGTTCGGCGAGCTGTGCCGCATCGTCGGGTTGTTCTCCGGTCGTGGATATAACATCGACTCGTTGTGCGTGGCGCCCACGCCCAATCCGGCCTACTCGAGGATCATCCTGACGACGAGCGGCAACGATCAGATCATGGAACAGATCATCAAGCAAGTCGACAAGCTGGTGCGGGTTCGCGAAGTGACCGATCTGAACGAGGTCGAGCATGTCGAGCGTGAAATGGCTTTGCTGACGGTCGACACGCCGACCCCGGCCGCGCGCCAGGAAGTGCTCAATCTGGTCGGCGTCTTTCGCGCCAAGGTGATCGATATCGCGCCGGACGCCATCGCGATCGAGACGACCGGGAGCCAGGACAAAGTCGAGGCGCTGCTGGGTCTGCTGCAGCCTCTCGGCATCAGAGAGATTGTCCGGACCGGGCCGGTCGCGCTGCCGAGGATCAGTACGAAGGCGGGAGGGTCGATCGAAGGCGGCATCGACCTGCAGGTCCCCGAGGCGGAGAGCGCCGTCTAGCAAGGAGAGATCGTGGCCGAGTCGAAGGGAATGAATATTTACTACGATAAGGATGCCGACCGCGCCATCCTCAAGGGTCGCAAGATCGCGATTATCGGATACGGCAGCCAGGGGCACGCCCACGCCCTCAACCTGAAGGACAACGGCCACGACGTCACGGTCGGGCTACGCAGCGACAGCGCTTCCCGCGCGAAGGCCGAGGGGGCCGGCCTCAAGGTGGCCGACACGGCCGAGGCGGCACGCTGGGGTGATGTCGTCATGCTCCTGATGCCGGACGAGCGGACGCCGGAGGCGTACGAGAAGGAGATCGCCGGCGGGCTTCAGGATAAGAATTACCTGGCGGTGGCGCACGGATTCTCGGTGCATTTCAAGAAGATCGTCCCGCCGAAAGGCGTGAATGTATTCATGGTGGCGCCGAAGGCGCCGGGGCACCTCGTCCGGCGCGAGTTCACGACCGGCGCGGGGGTGCCGATGCTGATGGCAGTGCACCAGAATCCTTCGGGCGACACGCGTGATGTCGCGCTGGCCTACGCCTGCGAGATCGGCGGAGGTCGAGCCGGGGTGATCGAGACGACATTCAAGGACGAGACCGAGACCGACCTGTTCGGTGAACAGGCGGTGCTGTGCGGCGGTATCTCGGCGCTGATCACGGCCGGCTTCGAGACGCTGGTGGAAGCCGGCTATCCACCCGAGATGGCGTACTTCGAGTGCCTGCACGAAATGAAGCTGATCGTCGATCTGATGTACGAGGGGGGAATCAGCAACATGCGCTACTCGGTCAGTAATACCGCCGAGTACGGCGACCTCACGCGGGGGCGGCGCATCGTCACGGATGCGACGCGCGCGACCATGCGCGAGATCCTTGCAGACATCCAGACGGGCCGGTTCGCCGACGAGTGGATGGCGGAGCACCGGTCTGGTGCGCCCAACTTCAAGAAGCTCGAGGCCGAGGGGAAGGAGCATCTGATCGAGCGGGTCGGGGAGAAGCTTCGCGCGATGATGCCCTGGCTCGGCCGGAACAAGCTGGTCGACCGGAACCGCAATTGAGCAGATCGAGATGACGACATGTCTGAGATTCTAAAACCGATATCCTCTCCGGTCCCCGAGTACGACGGTGACGGAGCCGCGGGCGAAGCGGTCCGCGAACCGGTCGAGATCTACGACACGACCCTGCGTGACGGGGCGCAGTCGGAGGGGATCACCTATTCCGTCCAGGACAAGGTGAAGATCCTCGGCGCCCTCGATCGCCTCGGTGTCGCGTTCGTGGAAGGCGGGTGGCCCGGCTCCAACCCCAAGGACATCGAGTTCTTCGGGTTGGCGGCCGCCGAACCGCCGAAAAACACGCACCTCGTGGCCTTCGGCAGCACGCGCCGGGCGGGGAGGTCCGCGGCCGAGGACGCCGGGCTGCAGCAGCTGCTGTCGGCCGAAACGGCATGGGTGACGATTTTCGGGAAGTCGTGGACCTTCCACGTCCGTGAGGCGCTGCGCACGACGCTGGATGAGAACCTGGCCATGATCACCGATTCGGTCCGCCATCTCAAGGATGCCGGGCGCAGAGTGATCTACGATGCCGAGCACTTCTTCGACGGCTACGCCGCGGACCCGGGCTACGCGCTCCTGACCGTCCAGGCGGCGGCCGAGGCGGGTGCCGACTGCGTCGTCCTGTGCGACACCAACGGCGGAGCGCTCCCCGACGTGGTTCGCGCGGCCACGGTTGTCGTCCGTTCGCGCCTCGGCTCGAGACGTGTTGGAATTCATGCTCACAACGACGGCGAGGTGGCGGTGGCCAACAGCCTTGCGGCGGTTGCGGCCGGCGCACGTCAAGTTCAGGGAACCATCAATGGTTACGGAGAGCGCTGCGGGAACGCCAACCTGTGTTCCGTCATCCCCAATCTCGAATTGAAGCTCGGGAGATCCTGCCTGCCGCCGGGTTCTCTGGATCGGCTTACCTCGACGGCGCGCTACGTGAGCGAGGTGGCGAACCGGATTCCGAACAGCCACCAGCCATTCGTCGGCCGCAGCGCCTTCGCGCACAAGGGGGGTATCCACGTCAGCGCCATCGAGCGGGCCCGGCGTGCCTACGAGCACATCGACCCGGCAGTCGTGGGGAACGCCACACGTGTCCTGGTCTCCGATCAGATGGGCTCGAGCAACGTTCTCAACCGGGCGCGCGCCCTGGGGTTGGACCTCTCGGGCCGGCCGAAGACGATGCGGGTGGTCGTCGATCGCGTCAAGGAGCTCGAGCACAAAGGCTTCGAGTTCGAGGACGCCGGTGGTTCGTTTACGCTGCTCGTTCTCGAGGCGCTCGGCAAACGACCGCGATTCTTCCACGTGGTCGACTACCGGGCCCTGATAGTCGCCAGTGGAAAGCCGGAGGCGACCGTGCGGGTGAGAGTGGGGAAAGACGAACTTCATGCCGCCAGCCTGGGTGTCGGGCCGGCACATGCGCTCGACCAGGCGCTGCGGAGCGCCCTGATGGGAGCCTTTCCGGAGATCGCCGACTTTCACCTGACCGAGTTCAAGGTCCGCATCCTGGATGGACACGACGGTACCGCTGCGAGGACGCGCGTCCACGTCGAAACGGGGGATGGCCAGCGAACCTGGAGTACGACAGGGGTCGATCCGAACATCATTGTGGCGACCATGCACGCCATCGTGGAAGGGTACGAGTACGGGCTTCTGCTGAGCCGCGCCGCCGACCTGCTGCCGGCCGGTGTGCTGCCGGCGCTCGCCGGCAGAGCCGGAGGCGAGAAAGCGATCCGGCAGGGCGGGAAGGGATCCGCGACCGGAGGGTCGGGGAACGTCAGTCTCGTATCGAACGGCAAGCGCAAGGTGCCGATCATCATGTTGCACGACGTCGATCCGGGTCGATCGGACATCGGAGCCTGACCCGCTCAGGGGCCGCCATGTGGCGCTGAATG
>JAZGDH010000174.1:0-3302 GCA_036477555.1 Acidobacteriota bacterium | reverse complement strand
CCATGCCGAGGTGACGGCGATCCGCCGGGCGTCGCGCTCCACCCGCAACTATCGCCTCACCGGCGCAACACTCTACGTCACGCTGGAGCCCTGCCTGATGTGTCTCGGCGCCATGGTGCACGCCCGCATCACGCGCCTCGTCTATGGCGCGAGTGATCCCCGCGTCGGCGCGACACGGCTGCTCCGCGGCCGCCGCTTCCCCGGCCTGAATCACCGCGTAGCGGTGACCGGAGGTGTCCGCGCCGACGAGAGCGCCGACCTCCTGCGGCAATTCTTCCGTGAGCGCCGGGGCCTGAAGCGGCGCCGACCCGGCGGGCGTGCCTGAATGAGCCCGCTCCGCCTTCCGACCCTGCCCTCCCGTCTGAAGACGACGGCACGCCGAATTTTCGGCGCCGACCCGCGCTCCCTGGCGCTGTTTCGGATCGGCCTGGCGTCGATACTGCTGATCGATCTCGGCAAACGGGCGCTCGCCCTGACGGCGCATTACACCGATGCAGGTGTCCTGCCGCGCGTCGCCATCGATCGGCACGTGGTCACGCCGATCTTTTTCTCCCCCTTTCACATGCTCGGCGGCTCCACCGGATTCCAGGCGGCTCTCTTCGCCATCGCGGCCGCCGTCGCAATTTGTCTATTGGTCGGTTACCGCTCGAAGTCGGCGGCGTTCCTGTCGCTCCTTCTCAACGTTTCGCTGCAGCAACGCAATATGCTGATCCTGCACCAGGCCGATGCGCTGCTGAGCGCCCTCCTGCTATGGAGCCTGTTCGTGCCGATCGGGGCGCGCTACGCGATCGACGCGCGACGTCACGAGCCACACGAATCAGACGAACCGATCGCCTCGATCGGGACGGCCGGGCTGTTCCTTCAGGTCACCCTCGTCTACTTCACGACCTTCCTGTTCAAGATCGAGAACGATCTGTGGCGCAATGGTGACGCCCTCTGGATCACGTTGAACGTCGACACCTACGCGACCGCCATCGGTCAGCGGCTGCTCGCGTACCCGGATCTGCTGCGGGGGATCACCCGGTCGGCGCTCGCGATCGAGGGAATCGGGCCTGTGCTGCTGCTCTCCCCCGTCGCCAACGCGAGAATGCGGTGCCTGGGGATCCTTCTGCTCCTGTATCTGCATATCGGCATCTGGATGTGCCTGTCGATCGCGCTGTTCCAGCCCCTGAGCGTCGTGGCGATGATCCCCTTTCTTCCGGCGCTCTTCTGGTCCGGTCTGGGCCGGCTCGGGTCGCACTGGTCACTGAGGAGCCGGCGGAGCCGGCCGGCATGATCCCGGTCCGTGATCTCAGACGGATCGGCCGCCGCGCCTCGGACGGCGCGGCCATCGGGCTGATCGTTCTGACGCTCTACTTCCACCTGCTGCACTTCCTCCCGATCGGGATGCCGCTCCCGCAGAAGGTGCTCGAACTGGCCGACGCCTTCCGTGTTCGCCAACGCTGGGGGATGTTCACCGACGTCTACACCGTTCCCGCCGGATGGTTCACCGTCACCGGGCGGACGGAGAGTGGGCGACGGGTCGACGTTCTCCTGAAGGGAGACCTCCCGGCCGAACGACCGCGCGACATCTCCGCTTCATTCATCAACCACAACTGGCGCATCTACTGGCACCGAATCACGCTCGAAAAAAACCGCGTGTTTCGCCCGTACCTGGCCGACTACCTCTGTCGCACGTGGAACGAGGATCCGGAGATACACGAAGCGCTGCACGACCTGTTCATCTATTACATCGACGAAAAAACCCTGCCGGGCTATCATGTGGCCGAACCGAAAGCCCATCTGTTGATCCGGCAGGATTGTCGTATGACGAATCCTGCCGGCGCCCCGCAGCCGACGGGGCGCGAGGGGGAGCCATGAAAGAAATTCCGCTCTATCAGATCGACGCCTTCGCGACGCAGGTCTTCGCCGGTAACCCGGCTGCCGTCTGTCCGCTGGAAGAGTGGCTGCCGGACGCGACGATGCAGTCGATCGCCGCGGAGAACAACCTGGCCGAGACCGCCTTTATCGTCACCGAAAACGGTCGGCGCCGCATCCGCTGGTTCACGCCGGTTGAGGAGGCGCCACTGTGCGGTCACGCGACGCTGGCTTCCGGTTTCGTCGTCCTGAACTACCTGGAGCCTGCGTTGCGTGAGATCGAGTTCGACTCGCGCAGCGGGCCGCTGCGCGTCGCCCGAAGCGGAGACCGTTACCTGCTCGATTTTCCCGTCGTGCGCACCGAGACGGTCTCCTCGCCGCCGTCCGAGATCAGGGAGGGTCTGCGCTGCGCTCCGGCTGAGCTGCTGGTCTCAATCGGCGACCCGAATTACCTGGCGATCCTGGAGAACGAGGCGCAGGTGCTGGATGTGAAACCAGATATGGCGACTCTCGAACGGTTGCACCCGCACGGTGTCGTGATCAGCGCGCCGGGGCGCGAGGTCGATTTCGTTTCGCGATACTTCGCGCCGGGAAGCGGCATCCCGGAGGATCCGGTCACCGGGTCGATTCACTGCGCCCTGGCCCCCTACTGGGCGCGGCGGCTCGGGAAGGAAAGGATGGAGGCGCGACAGGTGTCGAAGCGGGGCGGCGCCATCGGCGTTGAGCTCTGCGGCGACCGGGTGCACCTCAGCGGCTCGGCCGTCTGCTATGCGCGCGGTACGCTCACAATCTGACTCCAGGTTGCGTCTGTGTCGGTGCGATTCCCCGGCGCATTGTCCTGCACGCCTCAGCGCTTCTTCTTGCGCGTCTTGCGGTTCGTGCGAGCCTTGCGGGCGACGACTTTCCGTTTCGCGCTCCGCCGCGTGCGACGGCCGGCGACGGTCGGAGGATCGATGGCGTTGACCTCATTCTGCAGATAAGACAGCATCGTTTTCGCTTCGTCGACGCTCACCTCGTCCTCAATCACTCGGGTCAGCATCAGTTCCAGAGCATCATGCAGCCCCTCCAGCGCCCGCTGCCGCGCGGCGTCCTCCTTCCCGCCCTTCCGCTTGCGCCTGTGATTCTCGATGCGGGTCACGGCCATGACCCCCTCCTGAAATCAAGCGACGGTTCAGACCCGCCTGCTCAAACCTGATGGTCTGGCGAGGAAAGTTGCACCTCCAGCCCATCCGGGTCGTCGAAGTAAATCCGATCGCCGGCGATCCGAGGACTGATGTTCTTCGATTCGAGCCGCTCGGCGGCGGATCGCACCGAATAATTTTCGATCGCGTAGCAGTAGTGATCCAGACCCGGCTCGCTGCTGCGGAACAGCGCGATGAACTCGTCTCCGCAACGCAGGAAGGCGCTGTTACGGCTTTCTCTCGACACTCTCAGCCCCAGATGCT
>JAZGDH010000173.1:0-6983 GCA_036477555.1 Acidobacteriota bacterium | reverse complement strand
TGAAACCGCCCGCGTGCGGCCGCTCACACACGCCGAAGCGGTCTATCGTCTGGGGGACCTGCTCGCCCACCTGGGACCGGAACGCTCGGCGGCCGCCGAACGCCACTTCCGGGAAGCGCTGCGCCTGGATCCCTCGCTTGCCGCCGCCTGGACCGGTCTCGGTTACATTCGGGATCTGCACGCGAAGCACAACGAGGCGGCCTCTTTCTATGAAAAGGCGATCGGCCGCGATCGGGATGACCCTCTCGCCTACTTTCTGTACGCCACCAGCATCATGGATCGCCACCACAGCGAGCGTCGACGACTCCGTCGGACCCTCGGGGGCGAGACTCCCGAGCACCTCGTTCGCGCGCGCGAACTGTTCACCAGAAGTCTCAAACTCCGGCCGGATCTCACCGAGGCGTACGCCGGGCTCGGCGCCACTTATGCGTTCGATGAGAGTGGATTCGATCCAGGGATCGCGGCGCTGGAGAAGGCCCGGGCCCTGCTGCCCTCGCGGATGGACATCGTCTTCAATCTTCTCGGTCTGTACGCTCGACAGGGTGACCGGACGTCCGCCGAGGCGCTGATGGAGGTCCTGGCCCGCCAGGACGACCCGGCCCTGCTGGCCGACGCGGGCGAATCGCTCCTGCAGGGCGATCTGATCGCCGCCTCGCGCCTTCTCAAAGAGAATCGAGTGGACGAGGCCCTCACGCTGCTGCGGCAGGTGCACTCGCGCACGCGCGACGACGGGCTGCGTGCCAATCTGGACGAGCAGATCGCCGGGATCGAGCAGGTGCGAAAGACCAACGAGATGATCAACGAATACAACCGCGCGGTCACCCTCGTGAATCGCAAGGAATACGCGAAAGCCGCGCCGATCCTGAGGCGCGTGGTCGAGGGCACCGAGGACGAAAAACTGCGCCGCAGCGCGCAGACCCTCCTCGACGATCTCGAGCGCGCCCTCGGCGACACCCGCCCGCGGAACTGAGCGATTCCCGTCTATAATCCCCGGCCATGGACAAGATCCGCATCCAGGGCCCCTGCCGGCTGGAGGGAAGAGTCCGGGTCAGCGGCGCCAAGAACGCGGTGCTGCCGGAAATGGCGGCCACCCTCCTGCTGGACGGCCCGACGCGCCTCACGAACGTCCCCGCGGTGCGTGACGTCCTCACGATGGCGCGCGTACTGCGCCACCTGGGCATGCGGCAGGTCATCCTGCACGACGACGTGGTTCGGATCGAGCCGGGGGACGCGGCCGAGCCGGACGCCCCTTACGAGCTGGTCAAGACGATGCGGGCTTCGGTGCTCGTGCTGGGACCGCTTCTGGCGCGGCGCGGGCGGGCGAGGGTGTCGCTGCCGGGCGGATGCGCCATCGGAACGCGCCCGGTCGACCTGCACCTCGCCGCCCTGCGGCACATGGGCGCGACGATCGAGATCGAGCACGGCTACATGGTCGCCTCCTGCCCCCGGCTGCGCGGGGCGGAGATCCGGTTCGAGGTGCAGACGGTCACCGGTACGGAGAACGTCCTGATGGCCGCCACCCTCGCCGAGGGTCGCACGGTGCTCTCGAACTGCGCGCGCGAGCCGGAAATCGACGATCTGGCGCGGTTCCTCATCGGCTGCGGAGCGCGTGTGTCGGGTGCGGGAACCGAAACGATCGTCATCGAGGGGGTGGATCGACTCCGCGGAACGGAGCATCGCGTGATGCCGGATCGAATCGAGGCCGGGACATTTCTGATGGCCGCCGCGGCAACCGGCAGCCGGTTGACCGTGGACGGTTGCCCCGCCGGCCTGCTGGGCGCCGCGCTCGACACGCTTCGCGCCTGCGGGCTCGTCATCGACGAGCAGGGAGACACCCTGACGATCGACCGGCAAGCTGATCTCCGCGCGGCCGACATCACCACGCAGCCGTATCCCGGCTTCCCGACCGATCTGCAGGCCCAGTACATGGCGGTGGTGACGCAGGCGCACGGCCCGGCGCGCATCTCCGAGACGATCTTCGAGAACCGGATGATGCACGTCGGCGAGTTGCGCCGCATGGGAGCGCGGATCGAGCTCGACGGTCAGATCGCGGTCGTTCACGGACCGACCCCGCTGTCGGGCGCACCGGTGATGGCCAGCGATCTACGCGCATCGGCTTCCCTCATCGTGGCCGGGCTGGCGGCGCATGGAGAGACGATCATCGATCGCGCGTATCACATCGATCGCGGATACGAACGGGTCGAAACAAAGTTCCACGCGCTGGGGGCGGTCATCGAACGCCTTTCATAGGAGCCTGTCCCAGGACGCGGCCCGCCGGCCACCCGGCCGGCCGCATGGAGGAATCATGGCCGATTGCCTGTTCTGCAAGATCGCACGCAAGGAGATCCCCGCGAAGATCGCCTACGAGGATCGGCAGGTCATCGCGTTCGAGGACGTCAATCCCCAGGCCCCGAGCCACACGCTGATCATCCCCAAGGCGCACTTCGCGACAATGAACGATGTCGGGGCCGAGCAGGAGGGATTGCTCGGACATATGATGCTGGTCGCCACTCGAGTCGCGAAGGACAAGGGCCTCGACGAGAAGGGGTATCGGCTGGTGGCCAACTGTCTGGAGAGCGCCGGCCAGTCGGTCTTCCATATCCACCTGCACATCCTCGGCGGCCGGAACTTCTCCTGGCCGCCGGGATAGTAGGGATCCTCATGACCCACGACGCCGCCGCCGTACCTCCCGGGGCGACCCGGACCTTCCGACGATCGCCCGGGCAGCGCTTCCTCAGTGTCGCCTGTGCCGCGATCTTTCTGGGCGGCGCGGTCTCCATGCTTCTGGAAGGCGGCCTCACGATCGGCGCATCGATCCTGCTGACCCTGGCGCTGCTGAGCCTCGCCAACCTCACGGGGGCGTATGCGGACCGCTACACCCTGGGCGAATCGGGAGTCCTGTATGAAAACCGTCTGCTCGGTATACTCGGCGTGCGGCCCCGGCGCCTGGAGTGGGAGGATATCGAGCGGGTTCGGGAGCACCGCCGGCTGAGATTCGGCCGCCCCGAAGCGAGTCCGAGCGCACTGTTCCTGTTCCCGCGATCGGGGCGGCGCATGGTGCTCGATTCGCTGGAAAGGTTCGACGAGGTGCTCGACATCGTGCGCCGCCGCTGCCCGCCCGGGGCGCGATCCGACGCGTGACCCCACGCATCAGCGGGACAGACTCCTAGTAGCCGAGCTCCCGATCGATCTCGTTGGTGAGCCGTTTTCCGCGCAGATACCGACCCAGGTTGTCGATGAAGAGCGCGGCCGAGCGCGGCATGTAATCCGGGTGCGCGCCGCCGATATGGGGCGATACCACGACCCGCGACATCGACCAGAGGGGGCTGGTGCGTGGCAACGGCTCCGCGGCGAAGACGTCGAGCCCGGCGCCGGAGATCCAGCCCTCGCGCAGGGCGCGGACCAGCGCCGACTCCTGCACGAGAGAACCGCGCCCGATGTTGATCAGGATGGCGCTCGATTTCATGCGACGCAGTTGGCGCTCGCCGATGCACCCGTCGGTGGCGGCAGTTCGGGGCAGAGCCAGAACCAGTACATCGGCCTTGCGGATCACATCGTCCTCGCGGCCGGCAACGAATAGACGGTCGACGCAGGCCGGCTTTACCCGCGGCCTGCGCACCACACCCCAGACCTGCATCCCGAAGGCGCGACAGCGAATTGCCAGTTCGCGCCCGATCGCCCCGAGGCCGAGGATACCGACCAGCTTCCCATGCAGCTCCTCGAGAGGAGGAACCCGCGCGTCGAGCTCCTCCATGGTCCAGCGTTTGTCACCCTGGGAACGGACGGCATCGGCGATGCCGCGGGTCAACGCGAGCAGCATGGCGAAGGTATGCTCGGCGACCACCACCGCGTTCACGCCGCGCGAGGAGGTAACGCGCACATCGGTGTGCATCAGTTCCGTGTTGAGCACCCGATCGACGCCGGCCAGCGGCGTGTGCAGCCAGCGCAGCGCCCCCGCCTTGCCAACGTGACGCCGGGCCAACCCCCACGCGAACAGGACCTCGGCCTCCGGCAGCACCTTCAGGAAATCGCGCTCACTCGCCGGCCGGTGCACGGTAAACACGGGCCGGGCCTTCTTCCGGATCAACTCGCTCGAGGCGCCGGGCAATCTCCACATCGGGATGCGATGCGGCAGGTAGACGACGAGATGTCTGGCTTTCCGAGGCGGCATCTCCGCGAACCCCCGTTCCATCGCTCACGAAAACGCAGATTCTACTATCGATCCCTGCTCTCAACTCGGCAACTTTCGGCACCCGCAGGGGATCTGACGAACTGGCTTTCGCTGAGCCGGGCGAGGCGGGTTCGGAACGAGCGGCGGTCGGCTCTGCGCCGCAGTGACTTCGAGCCGCGCCATGCGTGTGGGACGGACTGGATGTTCCCTCGCGAGCGACAGGAGCAGTGGTGCAGAGCCGACCGCCGCTCCCTCCCGGATCCCTTCGGCGGGCGCCACACAGTTTGACACTCCTTCGACCGTAGCCTAAAATCGCCGATTGCTTCGAACACTTCTCTCGACCGGGTCGGACGCTCGCGCCGCTGGCGCGCTGTGCGGCGGCCCGAGGGTTCAACCGCATCCCCATGTCGGACTCCATCGTCATCAAGGGCGCCGCCGAACACAACCTGAAACACGTCGACCTGACCCTGCCTCGTAATCGATTGATCGTGCTGACCGGGCTGTCCGGATCGGGCAAATCGTCGCTCGCGTTCGACACCATCTACGCCGAGGGTCAGCGCCGATACGTCGAGTCGCTCTCCTCGTACGCCCGCCAGTTCCTCGGGCAGATGGAGAAACCGGAGGTCGAGTCGATCGAGGGACTCTCCCCCGCCATCTCGATCGAACAGAAAACCACCTCCCGCAACCCCCGTTCGACCGTCGGCACCGTCACCGAGATCTACGACTATCTCAGGTTGCTGTTCGCCCGCATCGGCGTGCCGCACTGCCACAAGTGCGACCGCCCGATCACGCGCCAGACGGTCCAGCAGATGGTCGACCAGCTGATGGAGATTCCGGACGGGACGCGGATTCAGGTCCTCGCGCCGATCGTCCGGGGACGCAAGGGTGAGTACCGCAAGCAGCTGATGGAGATGATGCGCAAGGGGTTCGTGCGCGCGCGGGTCAACGGCAAGGTCGTCGAGATCGAGTCGGGCATCGAGCTCGACAAGAAACGGAAACATACCATCGAGATCGTCATCGATCGTCTGGTGATGAGGCCGGGCATCAAGAACCGCCTGACCGACTCGATGGAGACCGCACTGAAGCTGGCCGAAGGGCTCGCGACGGTGAACGTGGCCGGCGAGAATGCCCGCGATCAGATCTTCTCCGAGAGCTTCGCCTGTCCCACCTGTGGCGTGTCGGTGCCCGAGATGGCGCCCCGCATGTTCTCGTTCAACTCTCCGTATGGAGCCTGCCCGTCCTGCGACGGCCTGGGCGCGCACCTCGAGATCGATCCGGACAAGATCGTGACCAACCCGGGCTCGTCGGTGCGCAAGGGGGCGATCGAGGGGACCTGGGGGTTCGGCAAGTCGATGCTGCGCATGGCGCTGGAGGCGATTTCGCGCAAGATGAAGTTCACTCCCGACACTCCGTACAACAAGTTGCCGAAGGAAGCGCAGCGGCAGTTGCTGTATGGCAGCGGCGAAACCGAATACAACTTCGAGTACGTCGAGGGCCGCAACCGCTACTACTTCCGCAAGTCGTTCGAGGGGGTGATCCCCTCACTGATGCGGCGCTACCGTGATACCGAGTCCTCGCGCCTGCGCGACGAGATCGAGCGTTACATGTCGCTCGATCTATGCGCCGCGTGCGACGGGGCACGCCTCAAGGCCGAATCGCTGGCCGTCCGGGTGGCCGGACAGAACATCTCACATTACACGGCGCTCTCGATTCAGGAGGCGGTCCGCGCTTTCGAGGGAATGAAGCTCTCCGAAAGGAACCTCCTCATCGCCCATCAGGTTCTCAAGGAGATCCGCGAGCGGCTCGGATTCCTCCTGAACGTCGGGCTCGGGTACCTCGCCCTGTCGCGCACCGCCGCCACCCTGTCGGGCGGCGAGGGGCAGCGCATCCGCCTGGCGACCCAGATCGGTTCCCGGCTGACCGGCGTGCTGTACGTTCTCGACGAGCCGTCGATCGGCCTGCATCAGCGCGACAACCGCAAACTGCTCGACACGCTCTGCGCCATGCGCGATCTGGGCAACACGGTGATCGTCGTGGAGCACGACGAGGAGACGATCCGTTCGGCCGACCACGTGGTCGATCTCGGCCCCGGAGCGGGGGAGGAAGGCGGCCGCGTCGTCGCCGAGGGCACGCCCGCGGAGATCGCCGCCCACGCGACCTCGCTGACGGGCCAGTACCTTTCGGGGCGGAGGGCGATCCCGCTCCCCGACCGTCGACGCCCGGCTCCGGAGGGGCGCCGGGGCGATCGCGGGTGGCTGACGGTGCAGCAGGCCGCCGAGCACAACCTCAAGAAGATCGACGTTCGCTTTCCTCTGGGACTTTTCACCTGTGTCTGCGGCGTCTCGGGTTCGGGCAAGAGTACGCTCGTCAACGAGACCCTCTACAAGGCGCTGGCAAAGAAGATCAATCGCTCGCCGATTCGACCGGGCGCCCACAAGGCGTTGCGGGGCGCCGATCAGATCGACAAGGTGATCGACATCGATCAGTCGCCGATCGGCCGCACGCCCCGCAGCAACCCGGCCACCTACACCGGTCTGTTCTCGCCGATCCGCGATCTCTTCTCGAGGGTGCCTGAGGCACGGACACGAGGTTACCGCCCGGGCCGATTCTCTTTCAACGTCAAGGGCGGCCGCTGCGAGGAGTGCGAGGGGGACGGGATCATCCAGATCGAGATGCACTTTCTGCCGGACGTGCACGTCACCTGCGAGGCGTGCAAGGGGCGGCGCTACAACCGCGAGACACTGGCGGTCAGGTACAAGAGCCGCAACATCGCCGACGTCCTGGAGATGTCGGTGATCGAGGCGCTCGAGTT
>JAZGDH010000172.1:0-4270 GCA_036477555.1 Acidobacteriota bacterium | reverse complement strand
CCCGACCGGCTGGGCCCGCAACCGGAATCGTTCCGAACGCTGTGCTATGATTGATCGATCTTGGCAAAGAGCGAGGTACCGCGAGCCTGATGAACCTCCCCGATCGAACAAGACGCACGACCCCGCGGCGCCGCCTCGGCGCGCTCGTCGCCGCATTTGCGATTGCGGTCAGTGCCGCGATCGGGACGGTTCGCGCGCAGGCGATCCTTCCATTCAGCGAAATCGTCCCCGGCATGACGGGGATCGGCCGCACCGTCTTCCAGGGTGACCGCGTCGACGAGTTCCAGGTGGAAGTGCTGGGGACGATGGAGAACATCGCGCCCCGGCGCAATCTCATCCTGGTGCGATTGTCGGGGGGCCCGCTGCAGAAGACCGGCGTGCTGCAGGGAATGAGCGGCAGCCCGGTCTACATCGGTGATCGTCTGATCGGCGCGGTCGCTTACACCTGGGGTTTCGCCAAGGAGCCGCTCGCCGGTGTGACACCGATCCAGGAGATGCTGGCGATCGAGGACAAGGAAACGCCCGGACGCGTCTCCCGGCTCAGCGCGCCGTTCCCCCCCGAGGCCGGCCCGGCCGGCCTCGGCCTGTTGAACGCGCCCGAGAAGCTGCCGGCCCACTTCGCCTCCTACTTCGACGGGGCGAACGCCACCGGCATGGGTGGCCTGAGCCCGATCCGCACTCCACTTCTGTTCACCGGCTTCTCCGAACCGGTCGTCGAAACGCTCGGCGCCGGTTTCTCGCGCATCGGCCTCGTCGCCGCCCAGGCCGGCTCTTCGTCACGCAGCAATGCCGGTGGACCCGATGACATCGTCCCCGGAGGGGGCGTCGGTATCAAACTGGTCCGGGGGGATCTCGAGGTCGCGGCGATCTGCACGGTGACGCACCGCGACGCCTCCCGGGTTCTGGCGTGCGGACACCCGCTGCTGAATGTCGGCCCGACCGATCTGATCATGACCACGGCCCACGTCCAGGCACTCTTCCCGTCGCTCGCCGAATCATTCAAGTTCGCGACGGCGGGCGCGGAGGTGGGGGTCTTCCGTCAGGATCGATCAACGGGGGTGTTCGGGTACATCGGCAAGAAACCGCGCATGATCCCGGTGCGAGTCGAAATGCAGCCCGAGCTGGGCAAGCCGCGACGCTTCGCGTTCGACGTCGTTGCGGATCCGTTCCTCGCTCCCTACCTCCTGTACGGAGCCCTGCAGTCGCTCGTGAACACGGAGCAGAAGAGCTACGGCGAGATCTCGATCTCCTACAAGAAGGGCTCCACCATCCGCGTCGCGGGCGAGGAGGAGATCGCGCTGCGCAACCTGTTCGCCGGCGACATGGCGATGCAGTACGCATCGGGAATCGTCGCGTTCCTCACCCAGATGATGCTCAACAATGAATACCGGCCGGTTCAGATCGAGGGGATCAATCTGATCCTCGGGTACTCCGACGAGCGCCGCGTGGCGCGTGTGGAGCGAGCCTGGCTGAGCCGTGATCACGTCCGGGCGGGAGAGACGGTACAGGTCTCGATCAGCCTCAAGCCGTTCCGCGGCCCCTCCGTCATCCGGCAGATCGAAATCGAGGTTCCGGAAGATGTACGCCCGGGCCGGCTCCGGCTGCGGATCGGGGACGGGATGGCGATCTCACGCGCCGAGTCGGAACACGAGGAGTTCTACCCGAACGATCTCACGCATCTGATCCGGTTGATCAACCATCTGCGCAGCAACGATACGGTCTACGCCGTTCTTACTCAAACCGACAACGGGATCCTCTATCGCGGCGAACGACTCCCGAATCTGCCGCCCTCCATCGCCCAGGTGATGGTCCGGCCGCGCAGCCGCGGCAATTACCTGCGACTCTGGCAGCGCAGTGTGGCGGAGGAATCTCTTCGCACCGACTACATGGTCTCCGGTTTTAAACTGCTCTCTCTCGAAGTGGAGGAATGACGTGCCGCTGCACTCTTTCGGATCGGCCGTGCGCCGGCTCCTGATCCTGGTCCTGCTCACCTGGCCCGCGACGGCCCTGGCGGTGACCCCGGTCCTGTGGTCGGTCGAGACCGCCGAGGGGTTCGAACTCGGCACGACCGAGGGTGTCGCCATCCTGCCCGATGGCGAGGTGATCCTCGCGCCGGCGCTCAGATCCCTGAAGGTACCCCCTCTGATCGAGGCGCCGGAGCCGTTCCTCTGGTCGCAGGCGATCGACAGCAAGGGCACCCTCTACCTTGGTGGCGGCTCCGGAGGACATATCTACCGCGTGCCCCGCGCCGCCGCCGGCTCGCTCTACTATTCGAGCGGAGACCTGGCGGTCCACGCCATGGCGATTGGTCCGTCGGACGTGCTGTACGCCGCCACCTCCCCCAACGGCCGCATCCTGAAAATCACCGGTGAAGGGAAGGGGCAGGTCCTCTACGAACCGGACGATCGATACATCTGGGCTCTCCAGGTGAACGGCGACGGGCAACTGTACGCCGCGACCGGCGAGCACGGAGTGATCTACAAGATCACCGGACGGGGCAAGGCCGAGGTGTTCTTCGACAGCGACGATTCGCACGTCGTTTCCCTCGCCCTCGATCGGGAGGGTCGCCTGCTCGCCGGCACGGATGGCCACGGCCTGCTCTATCGCATTGGTCCCGCCGGCGGCGCCACCGTCCTGCACGATTCCTCGCTGCGGGAGATCAAGTCGATCGCCGTCGATCGCGACGGAGTCATCTACGCCGCCGCCGTCGGCGTCGGCGCGGCGGAGGGTCGATCCCCCCGCTCGCGCCAGCAATCCGAGGCGGCCGCGCAGCAGGGGCAGCCCGGCGCTCCGCTGCCGCCCCGAGTGCCTTTGCCGGGCACCGCACCGACCCTGACGACCACGGTGACCGTCACGGCCGACGCCAACGGCGCCGCCACACTGCACGACGAGACACCTCCACGCAGCGAGGTGTATCGGATCGGCCACGACGGCGCGGTGTCGACCATCTGGTCCTCTCCGACGGAGGTGATCTACGCTCTCGCGATCGATCAGGACAACCGCGTGCTTCTGGGGAGCGGCGAGCCGGGGCGAATCCGGGTGTTGTCAGGCCCCAACCGCAGCGCCGTGCTGGCCCGCCTCAAGGAGTCGCAGGTCACGTCGCTCGTCATCGGATCGGAGGGATCCGGGGGACGGGTCTACGCCGCGAGCAGCAACACCGGTCGGGCCTATATGCTGGACGACGCGGCGGGTGAATCGGGGATCTACCTGTCGCAGACTCGTGACGCGGGGATCATTTCGCGCTGGGGTCGAATCGCATGGCGCGCCAGGCTGCCCGTCGGCTCCGTGGTCGAGCTGGCGACCCGTTCCGGCAACAGCGGCTCACCGGACTCCACCTGGAGCGCTTGGTCGGATTCTTACGTGACCCCGGCCGGCAGCCCGATCGCGAGCCCACCGGCCCGCTTCCTGCAGTGGCGCGCGCGGCTCACCCGACCGCGCGGCGCGGAGAGCCCGGCACTGCAGGCGGTGTCGACCTCCTACGTGCAGTCGAATCTGCCGCCGGCGATCGAGAGTGTGACGGTTCGTCCGCCGGGAGTGGTGAGACAACGTCTGCCATACCTGCCCGAGATCGATCCGACCGACCTCGCCTTCACCGGCATCGACGTCAATCCCGACGATCCCCCGCGCGCCGATCAATCGGCAATCGTTCCCGACAAGGAGGTCTACGTCCGCGGCATGCGCGCGATCGTCTGGACCGCCGGGGACCCTAACGACGATCGGCTCTCCTACACACTGTCATTTCGCGGCGAAGGGGAGAAGGCGTGGAAGCCGCTGGCGCGAGGTCTGCGAGAGGCGTACTTCGCCTTCGATTCGATGCAGCTGCCAGACGGGCTCTACCAGGTCCGTGTCGAAGCGAGCGACGACCGGTCCAACCCGGCCGATCGGGCGCTGAGCGCGATGCTCGACAGCGAGACCTTCACCGTCGACAACACTCCCCCGTCGGTGCGGGTGACGGCGCGCCGTTCCGATAAGAAAAAGGGTTCCGGGTTCACGGTGGAGGCAAGCGCCACCGACGGGCTGGGGCCGATCGCCCGCGCCGAATATTCGATCGATGCGCGCCGCTTCATGCCGATCACACCCGGAGACGGCGTGAGTGATTCAACGTCGGAGTCGTACCTTATCCGGATCGATTCTCCGGGACCAGGGGAGCACATCGTGATCGTGAAAGTGACCGATCTTCTCGGCAACATCGGCGCCGGAAAAGCCATCTTCACGGCTGACTGACCGGATCATGCGACGGAGTGCCGCGTCGTTTCTCGCGCTCCTGGGG
>JAZGDH010000171.1:0-4042 GCA_036477555.1 Acidobacteriota bacterium | reverse complement strand
AATTTCTGATCCGCGAGAGACCGCTCTCCAAAAGCAGGGTGATGACGCCCTAAGGCGAAGGGGGTGGAACTCCCGGGAACGACTGCGGCGCCCCGAACGGATCGGGGCCGGCGCCGGGAGGAAAGAGGCTCGGATCGGCGCCGGGCGGGGCAACCGGCCGGCCGGCCGCGTCTTTCAGGATCGCGAAACGATAAAAGATGATGTCGTCGGGGTCGAAACGAGGGTCGGCGTAATCCCGCATATCGCCGTAGGCGCGATATTCGTTGACGAGGTAACGCAGTACCTCGGCAAACGGCCGGGAATACTCCGACTTCTCAACGATGAAGATGGCGCTGCGCTTCATGTTGCCGATCGCCTGAAGATCAAGCGTCGCCGGATCGGTGATCAGGTAGAGATCGGGGCGATCGCCGATCAGATAGGTGATCGTCTCGCGTCCGTAGCTGTGAAGGACATAAAGGATCGGGCCGGGAGGAATGGTGGTGCGGGAGAAGATGGCCATGATCGTCTGGGTCGGCCAGAAGAACTTCATCGCCGTCTCGGATCGCCCTACCCTCAGGAAGTGCTGCTGGAACGCCTGCACCGGCACGGCGGCGACCAGCCCGGCGACGGCGGCCGCGGCGATCCACCGGCCCGGACGCCAGGCCAGACGTGACAGCTCATCGAGCAACTGCCAGACGACGAGCGCGGCCAGCAGGGAGACCCACGGTACGATCATCAACATCCGGGTGAGGCTCGGGCCGGTCGGTCCCACAAGAACCCAGAGCGTCAGAATCGTGAGGCCGAGAAGCCCCAGCGTGCGTTCGCGCCGGCCACGCGTCATGCTCCAGGCGACCCCGAGCAGGCCCAGGGTCGCGAACGCCGCCACCGGGACGGTCTCCGGCTCGAACCCCAGCAGAGGGTAGACGGCGCTCACTCCGTCGCCGATGAAGTCCTTCGTCTGAACGACCCCGTAACGCATCGGCAGGTAGTTGAGCATCGTCACGGAATGCAGGAGATTCGAACCATAGCTCTGCATTCCCGGAAGTGAAGCGTAGGCCCCGCGCAGCATGAATCCGAGCGGGCCGAGTCCCGAGAGCGAGATGTTCACGACGAGCAGTACGGCGGCGACGCCGGCGCCGATCAGTATCGGCCGGCGTTCCCCCGATCGGATCGCCGACCGTGAGGGATCGATGAAGCGGTGCAGCAGCAGGAATGCGAGAATCGCGATCGGGACCACCCGGAACGAGGTGTAGGTCCAGAGGCCGAGACCGAGGAACACGCCCCAGGCCGCGTGATCCAGGAAGGATCTCCAGATCGGATGATCCGGTCGGCGCCCCCGCTCGATCGCGCTGAGGAACAATCCGATTGTGGCGATCGCAAACAGCGGCGCCAGGATCGCGCGCAGGCCGACGCGACTGTAAAGGAGATGCCAGGGTGACACCGCCAGGAACAGTGCGGCCAGCAATGCGACCTTTGAACCGAATCGGCTCCTGGCGAACAGATAGAGCGCCAGAATGGTGATCACGCCGATCCCGATCGACACCGCCCGCAGCGGAAAGATCAGTTCGAGCATCTCGCGCCCTGCCGGATCGCGCACGGCGATCGTACGGAGGTTGAACACCGCCGGCATCGCGACCATAAGGTTGGACAGCAGATCGGCATTGCGCATCGAGATCGCCACGAGATAGTGAAACAGGCTTTCCCGCTGCAGCCCGCGCTCCGTGACGGTCGGGAACCCGTCGCGCTGCATGATCTCGCTCGCCTCGAGCGCATTGATCGCTTCGTCGTTGTTGAGTCCCGGCGGAATGGAATCGATCCGGTACAGTCTCAGATACAGCCCGCCAAGTAGAATGAGGATGATGAGCCCCCATTCCCATGCCGGCGTGCGGCCGGCGCTGCCGGATTCGCGGCCGGAGGTGGCCGCCGCGTCGGATCGTTCCCTCTCCCGCCTGGACATCAGATAGACGACGGCCGCCACGACGTAAAGGACGACACCGGGCACGATCCCGAGTGCTATGCCAAACGCCTTGTTCGACAGGAGCGTCTGCGCGACGAGCGCCAGGACCACGGCGATCGTCGTCCCGAACCGGCCGGCGATTCGTTCCATGCGGGGTTGTTTCGTCATGAGTTCTTCAATCGATGTAGCCGAGGGATCTTAGTCGTTCGCGAATCGTGTCGTCCAGAACGATCTCCTGATCCGGTGCGGCCGGGCGATTGCGCCACAGGAAGAACCCTTGCTCCCGCCCCGCGGCCTGCTGCGGACGCGCGTACGCGGCCTCATGATTCGGCGCTCCCAGCTCGAACGGCATCTCGGGCGGCGAGATACGCTGCCCTCCGAGAAATGTCCGCTCCCGTGCCGGCTCGCCGTCGATCGTCAGGTAGAACGTCACGCGAGCGTCGCCGGGAGCGGTCGTGAACGAGATGCCTCCCGACCGGGTCTGATCGATGTCGGCGAAATTGAGCGTTCGCCCCATCTGAACGTCATAGGCCCCCCCGGCGCCCAGCAGAGGCACCACGCTCCGGAAAATTCCGTCCGTGGTGACCTGCCCCTGAAATCGGGCCGGGCGGCCATCCCCCGTCCAGCTGAGGTTCCAGCCGTCCGACAGCAGATCGACTTCGCGGAACAGGGTCGCGAGGAGGGCACGCCGGTCGTCCGGTCGACGGGCCGCGAGATCGTGACGCTCCGCCGGATCGGCTTCCAGATCGAACAACTCGCTCCGATCCCGGTCCATGAAACGAATCAGCTTCAGCCGATCGAGGCGGACCGCCGTGCGGTAGGCATTGAGTCGGATCGTTGCGCTGACCAGCGGTCGATTCGCGGGCAACGCCCCGCCGCCACGGAAGGCCGGTCTGAGGGTGACCCCGCGCCGCCTCGACCCGGGCTCTGCAATGCCGGCGAGATCGAGGATGGTCGGATGAATATCGACGCCGCTCACGGGGCTCGCGATCCGTCGACCGCCCTCTCCATTCTTCTTCTCTCCCTGAGCCGGCGGCCCGGCGATGACGAGAGGGACATGGATCGATTCTTCGTAAAGCTGGCGCCCGTGTCCCATCGAACCGTGCTCCTTGTACTCCTCTCCATGGTCGGCGGTGACGATGATCCATGCACGTTCATCGATCGCTTCGAGCAGGCGACCGATCATCTCGTCGACGAAGCGGATCTCTCCGTCGTACCGGGTCTCGAGAAACTCCCTGTAATCTTCGGGGAGCCGAACGGCGGGATCCTGGAACCGCGAGATCGAGTCGTAGCTCGCGTCGAGCTCCCCCTCATAATCGTTCGGGAAGAGGTCGCGATAGCCCGGTGGAGGATGGTAAGGCCAGTGCGGATCGAAGTAATGAACAAACAGGAAGAGCGGCGCCCGGGAGCGTCTCCCGAGATGGGCGAGCGCGGCGTCCGTCACGATGTCGGCAGTCGGCTCCATACCGGCCTCCGGTCGGTAGCCGGGCCGGCTGATGCCGAAATCCTCGAAGGTATCGAATCCCCTGGCGAAGCCGAACGGGCGGGAGACGTAGACGTGGGACACGAAAGCCGCAGTTTCATACCCGGCAGCGCTCAACTGCTCCGCGAGAGTCGACACCTCCGCGCCGAGCTTCAACCCGTCGTTCTCGACCCGATGATCCGCCGGGTACAGCCCGGTGTGGATCGACATCACCGAAGGCAGGGTCCAGGGAGCGGTCGACCACGCGTTTTCGAACAGCACACCGCGCGAGGCCAGGGCATCGAGATGCGGCGTCGTCACCCGATGATGCCCATAGGCGCCGACGTGGTCGGCGCGCAGGGTGTCGACGACGATCAGAACGATATCGGGACGATCCCCGCGCACAGGACCACAGGAACCTGCGCCAAACAGCACCACGGTGAGCGCGGCGACCGCACCCAGTGAGACCATCCATCGGGGCGCTTCGGAGGTCGCGTCCGCGCAGAGAGCCCGTTCGGCCACAACGCCCTCAGGCGCGTCCGGCCGCAGCCCGCTCGTGGACGACCCGGCCACCGACGAGGGTGACCACCGGCCAGCCGCGCAGGCGCCAGCCGTCAAAGGGTGAGTTGCGCGATTTGGAGCGG
>JAZGDH010000170.1:0-19409 GCA_036477555.1 Acidobacteriota bacterium | reverse complement strand
AACGCTTTTCTGGTGGAGTCAGTCAAGAAACTCCTGCGCCGCGGGGCCACGAGCCACCTTCTCAACATTCTTCAGAAGGTCCGGGCTGCCGATCTCGCTGAAGCCTTCAACTCACTCGACGAGGGTGAGCAGGCATCCGTCTTCCATCTCCTTGCGGAAAAGGCGAATCATCAGGCCGCCCTTCTTCTCGGGGAGCTGCACCCGTCTTTGCGGACCGACCTGCTCAGCGGTCGTGAGCCGGCGGAGGTCGCACGGGTTCTGCAGAATCTGCCCTCCGACGACGTCGCCGAAATCCTAGCCCTGGGACCACAGGAGGAGCGCGAGCGAATCCTGTCGTTGATGCAGAAGGAGGCCTCCGAGCAGGTCCAGAATCTTCTGGAATACGAAGAGGAAACGGCCGGGCGCATCATGACGACCCGTTTTTTCGCTTTGCCCGAGGAATTTCTCGTCCGGGACGCCATCACGGCCGTTCAGAAGGCGCAGGAAGCGGAGATGGTCTTCTATCTGTTCGTCGTGGACGAACACGACCACCTGCAGGGTGTGCTCTCTCTCCGCAGGCTGCTGACGGTCCCGCCCGACACGCATCTCCGGGAGATCATGTCGACGAACGTGATCTCCGTGCGCACCGGCACCGATCAGGAGGAGGTTGCGAAGATCGCCACGCGGTACGACCTCCTGGCCGTGCCCGTGGTCAACGACGAGAATGCCCTTGTCGGCATCGTCACCATCGACGACGTCATGGACGTGATCCGCGAGGAGGCGACCGAAGATTTCTACAAGCTCGCCGGAACCTCCGATGAGGAGCGGATGATGAAATCGACTCTCCAGGCGGCCAGCGTCAGGTTGCCGTGGCTGTTCGCCGCCTTCCTCGGCGGGTTACTGGCCGCGATGCTGATCAAGCGCTACACGCCGCTGCTCAGCCAGTCGATCATGCTGGTCTGTTTCATCCCGGTCGTTCTCGGGATGGGAGGCAATATCGGGACACAGGCTGCGACCATCATGGTGCGCGGACTGGCAACCGGGCGCATTTCGCTGAGACAGGTCGGCGGAGTCATATTCAGGGAGATTCGGATCGCCCTTCTGCTGGGCATCCTTTATGGGACATTCCTCGGTGTGGCCGCGGTCGTTCTCGTCGACTTGTCCGTTCGGGCCGGTCTGGTCGTGGGGGCTGCCTTACTCCTGTCGATGTCGCTCGCCGCGATCGTGGGGTCCGTCCTTCCGATGCTTCTGAAGGCCGTTCACATCGATCCGGCGGTCGCGACGAGTCCATTCGTGACGACTTCGGTCGATCTGCTGGGCCTGCTGGCATATTTCGGTCTGGCGGGCCCCTATCTGATCGGGAGGTGACCTGTCTTCCACCCAGGAGCCTGTCCAGATCCTGGCTGTCTGTTCGCGGGGTGAGTGGTGCCGATAAAGGAGGCCGAGGCGTTCGTCCTCAGGTCGTATCCACTCGGGGAGTCGGACCGGGTGGTGACCTTCCTGACACGTCGCGTCGGGAAGGTCAGGGGGGTGGCTCGTGGCGCCCGGCGCAGCCGGAAACGATTCGGCAGTAATCTGGAGCTCTTGAGCCGAGTGCGCCTGAGTTACTTCGAGAAGGAAGGTGTCGATCTGTCGCGCGTCGAATCGGCCGAACTGCTCGAGCCTTTTTTCGAACTGCAGGCCGATCCGGAGCGGGGCGCAGTGCTGGCCTGCTTTGCGGAGATCGCGGATGCGTTCTGCCGGGAGCAGCAGGAGGATGAGCGCTTTTTCAGGCTCCTTCACGCCACCCTGCGTGCGGTTCGCGATGGACTCGATCTCGATTGGGCCGCCCGATATTTCGAGATCTGGACATTGAGATTGCACGGTGTGCTGCCCGATCTCCGTTGTTGCACAGGTTGTGGGAAGACTCTGGAAGGCGGCAGCAGCTACCGGAGGAGCGTGGGAAATATTCTGTGCGGCGGCTGCGGGGTCGCGCGCGAGGCCGGCGCGATCCCCTTGCCTGTCGCGGCACTCGCGGCGGCGGCTCGCATCCAGCGCGATGCGCCGGGGGCGCTGATCGGTCAGAGCCCCGACGCAGCGGGGCTGCGGGCGCTGGCGCTGCTGGCCCGGGCCTTGTTCTACGATTTAACCGAGAAACGGTTCCGGAGCTACGAAGTGCTGGGGGCATTGCGCGGTCGCGTTTGAGTCGACCGACGGAGGGAGAGTGGTGGGAGTGACTTTCCAGGATCTGATCCTGACCCTGCAGGCGTTCTGGGCCGGTGAAGGGGCTGTTCTGCAACAGCCGTACGACATCGAGGTCGGCGCGGGGACGATGCACCCCGACACTTTTTTCCGCGTCCTCGGCCCGGAGCCGTGGCGGGCTGCCTACTGCGCGCCGTCGCGTCGTCCAGTCGACGGGCGCTATGGCAAGAACCCCTTTCGGCTCTATCGACATTATCAGTTCCAGGTCATCCTGAAACCATCTCCCGAAGACGTGCAGGATCTCTACCTGCGATCGCTCGCGTCATTCGGCATCGATGCGAAGAAGCACGACATTCGGTTCGAGGAGGACAACTGGGAGTCCCCGACCCTCGGTGCGGCAGGGGTCGGCTGGCAGGTCTCGATGGACGGCATGGAGATCACCCAGTTCACCTACTTCCAGCAGGCGGGCGGAAAGGAACTCAGACCGATCAGCGCCGAGATCACCTACGGCACCGAGCGCATCTGCATGTTCCTGAATGACGTCGCGAGTGTCTACGACCTGCAATGGCGCGAGGGGGTGGCCTACGGCGATGTCCGGATGCGCGAGGAGGTGGAGTTTTCGCGTCACAACTTCGAGGAGGCCGACGTACCTCACCTATTGCGCATGTTCCAGGAGTGCGAGGCGGAGAGCCAGCGGCTCCTGGAGCGCGGGCTCGTGTTGCCGGCTTATGATTACGCGCTGCGTTGCTCACATACATTCAACGTGCTCGAAGCCCGCGGCGGAGTGAGCGTCACGGAAAGGACAGGATTCATTCAGAGGGTCCGGAAGCTCGCGGTCGGCTGCGCGAAGCTGTACATCGACGGTCCTCAGCCGGACGTACAGTTACCGCGAACCCCGGCCGGAGATGTCGGATCATGACGCGCCGCCGGGTCGGCCGGGGCGTGTTTCTTCTCGAGATCATGACTGAGGAGATCCCCGCCCGCATGGTCGCGGCCGCCATCGAGGACTTACGCTCGATCGTCGCGAAGGCGCTGACGGTGGCCCGCCTCGGGGATGAGTCGGACGAGGAGCTGCGCATCGAAGCGACTCCTCTCGGAACCCCCCGGCGTCTGGCCGTGATGGCGACGGGTGTCCCGGCGCGCCAGACAGACGAACGTCGCGTGGTCATCGGTCCTCCGGTCAGTGCCGCCTTCGACTCCGCAGGCAATGCGACCCGCGCCGCGATCGGTTTTGCCAAGGCGCAGGGTGTCGCGGTTCAAAAGCTCGAACGGGTGTCAACTCCACGCGGCGAATGCATTCAGGCGTCCCGGGTGGTTCACGGTGTACCGGCCACCGAGGCCCTCGCCGAGGCGCTGCCCCCGTTGATCGAATCGATGACCTTCCCCAAGATGATGCGCTGGGGGAACGGGGATCATCGGTTCGTCCGGCCGATCCACTCGATTCTTGCCCTGCTGGACGAAAAGATCATTCCGATGACAATCGCGGGCATTCGTTCGGGGAGGACGACGCTTGGACATCGGACGGTCTCCACCAAGAAATTGACGATCGCGAGCCCCTCCACCTACGTGGCGATTCTCCGCCGCCAGGGCGTCCTCGTTGACGTGAAGGAGCGTCGTGCGGAGATCAAGAAACAACTCGACGAGGCGGCGCGGAAGATCGGCGGCCGGATCGCTCCACCCCCGACGACGGAGGGTCCCGCGCCACCTGAAGGAGACGAGGAACTGCTCGAGGAGGTGCTTCATCTGGTCGAATGGCCGACCGTCATCAGCGGATCGTTCGACGAAGCCTTTCTCGATCTCCCGTCCTCGATCCTCGTCACGGCGATGCGCCATCACCAGAAGTTCTTCTCTTTACTCGGCCGGGACGGCGGCCTTCTCGGCAGCTTTCTAGCCGTCGCCAACGTTCTCTCGGACCGTTCGGGTGCCATTTGTCGAGGCAACGAGTGGGTCCTCCGGGCCCGCCTCGCCGATGCGCGATTCTTCTGGGAAGAGGATCGGCGTGTGCCATTCATCGATCGACGGCGTGAACTCGAGCGCGTGACATTCCATGAGAAGCTGGGATCGTACGCGCTCAAGACGGCCAGGATGGAGCAACTGGTCGATCCGCTGCTCGAACCGTTCAAGGAGGCGGGGCTCGAGATCGATCGGGCTGCCGCCGTCGAGGCGATCCGCCACTGTAAGAGCGACCTCACGACGCAGATGGTGAACGAGTTTCCAGAGCTGCAGGGGATGGTGGGCGGAATCTACGCGCGCGCGGAGGGCCTGTCCGAACGGGTCGCCTCGGCGATCGAAGGCCACTATGGTCCGCGAGGGGCCGACGATGCGCTGCCGGCTGTTCCGGAGGGGCTCCTCGTTTCGATTGTAGATCGCCTCGACACTCAAGCCGGGCTGTTCCTGATCGGCATCGTCCCCACCGGCTCGCGCGATCCGTACGGTCTGCGGCGATCGGCGCAGGGCGTCTGCCGGATCCTGATCGAATCTCGTCTCCACGTCTCGCTCACGAGGCTGATCGACTGCGCTTTGGGGTCGCAGACTCCGAATGCAGGCGCGGATAGCGTCGATGCGGCCGGTCGGGCACGCGCGGCGCTCATCGATTTCTATCGCGCTCGCCTTCAATATCTCGGGGAGGAAGCCGGGCTGCGCTCCGACTCGGTGCGGGCGGCGCTGGCAACCAACGCCGACGATCCCTACGAGTCACGCCTGCGCATGAATGCGCTCGATACCATCCGGAGTGAACCGGGCTTTGAGAGCCTCGCGCTGGCTCACAAGAGGATCAAGAACATTCTCAAGACCCCCCCCTCCGTAGCGCTCGATGCAGCGCGCCTGCACGAGCGGGCCGAGCGCGATCTGCATGCCGACCTCGAAGCGGCCCGTCCCACGATTCTTGAAGGGGTGCGCCGACGGGATTACCTGACGACGCTGCGCGGGATCGCCGATCTGCGCCCCGCGCTCGATCGATTCTTCGATGAAGTCATGGTCATGGTCGAGGATCCAGCCATCCGTGAAAATCGTCTGGCTCTCCTGCAGACGATCGCCTCCCTGTTTACTCAGGTCGGCGATTTCTCGGAGATCGCCGTCGAGGGCGATGCCCCGGCGCCTCAGGCGCGGGGATGAGAATGGGACGACGCTACGTCTATTTCTTCGGGAACGGCCGCAGCGAAGGGCGGGGCGATATGCGCGCGCTCTTGGGTGGCAAGGGCGCCGGCCTCATGGAGATGACACGGATCGGCCTGCCGGTCCCGCCCGGTTTCGTGATCACCACCGACGCCTGCGCACTCTACTTGTCGAGCGGACAGAGCGGCCTCAAGCCTCTCCGCCGCGAGATCATCCATCATCTCCATAGGCTCGAAAAGATCTCCGGGCTCAGATTCGGCGACCCGAAGAACCCGCTGCTCGTATCGGTTCGTTCGGGGGCGGCGCGCTCGATGCCCGGCATGATGGAGACGATTCTGAACCTCGGTCTCAACGATCGCTCGGTCGTCGGCCTGGCGGAGCGCACCGGTCAGGAAAGGTTCGCGTACGATGCCTACAGACGGTTCCTGCAGATGTACAGCATGGTCGTTTTCGCCTTGCCCAGGGGAAATGTCGACGCGCTGCTCGCCGATGTCAAGAAACGTCTGGGGGTTGAACAGGACGTCGATGTGCCCGCCGATGCGCTCCGAGGATTGTGTGATCGGCTCAAGTCGCACGTCCGCGAGCGGACGGGACATACCTTTCCGCAGGATCCCGAGGAGCAGCTGTGGGGTGCTATCGGAGCGGTCTTTCGATCGTGGAGCGCCGACAAGGCCGTTACTTATCGTCGGCTCGAAGGGATCACCGATCTGAAGGGGACAGCCGTCAACGTGGTGCAGATGGTCTTCGGCAACATGGGAGAACGCTCCGGCACCGGGGTCTGCTTCACCCGGGATCCGAACACCGGGGAGAAGCTGCTGTATGGGGACGTGCTGATGAATGCACAGGGTGAGGACGTGGTCGCGGGGATCCGCACGCCGATGAAGCTTACGGAACTCAAGAAGGCGATGCCGTCCGTCTACGGCAGACTGGAACGCATTCGGAAAGTGCTTGAACGACATTACAGGGACATGCAGGATCTCGAATTCACCATCGAGGAAGAATCGCTTTACATGCTCCAGTGCCGGACCGGCAAGCGTTCGCCGGGCGCGGCCTTCCGTATCGCGACGGATATGGTGCGGGAGGGATTGATCAGCAGGGAGGAGGCCGTTGCGCGGATCGCGCCCGGCGACATCGAACGATTGATGCATCCGGTGCTCGATCCGTCGGTTTCAAGACGGGAACTGGACGCTCGGCTTCTGGCCACCGGCATCGACGCCGTGCCCGGAGCGGCGGTCGGTGAGGTCGTGTTCACTGCGCGCGATGCCGAGGCGCGGGCCCAGGAGGGAGCGCACGTCGTGCTCGTCCGACAGGAGACCTCGCCTGAAGACGTCGGCGGGATGCATGCGGCCCAGGCGATCCTCACCGCGACCGGGGGTAAGACATCGCATGCCGCGGTGGTGGCGCGTGGCTGGGGTAAGCCTTGCATCGTCGGGTGCGGGAGTCTTTCCGTCGATCCTGATGCACAGACAATGCGCGTCGGCGAACGGACCCTGCACCGCGGCGAAGTGATCACTCTGGACGGGTCGTCCGGTGAAATATTTCTTGGCGATATTCCGGTCGTGAAGCCCGACCTTCCCGATTCGTATCACCGCATCATGTCGTGGGCGGATTCATTCCGAACGCTGCGGGTGCGCGCCAATGTCGACACCCCCTACGACGCGCGCAAGGCGGTCGAAATGGGGGCCGAGGGGATCGGCCTGTGCCGCACCGAACATATGTTCTTTGACACCGAGGAGCGGCGACTGGCGATTCAGGAGATGATCGTAGCGGGGGATCGCCCCGCGCGCGAGAAAGCCCTGCACAGGCTGCTCCCGATTCAGAGGCGTGATTTCGAGGGGATCTTCGATGCGATGGAAGGTCGACCGGTCACGATTCGACTGATCGACCCGCCGCTGCATGAGTTTGCTCCACACGGTGAAGAACAGCAGCGGCAGCTCGCCACCCGGCTCCGTATTCCGCTGGAAGTGCTGACTCGCCGTATCACACGGCTGAACGAGTCGAACCCGATGCTCGGGCACCGGGGCTGCCGGATCTCACTGACTTATCCGGAGATCCTCGAGATGCAGGTCCGGGCGATTCTCCAAGCGGCGGTCGCGGTCCGTGGCCGCGGAGGGCGCGTGCAGCCGGAAATCATGCATCCGCTGATCATGGATCCGAGGGAACTGGAGCTGGTGACGCGTCGCACCCACGAGGTTGCGGACGGGGTCTTCGAAGATGCGGGGGTGCGGATTCCTTACCTGGTCGGGACGATGATCGAGGTTCCGCGCGCCGCCCTGCTGGCCGGACGCATCGCCCTGACCGCCGACTTTTTCTCGTTCGGCACCAATGATCTCACGCAGATGACGATGGCTCTGTCGCGCGACGATTCCGGCCGCTTCCTCCCCGAGTATCAGGATGAGCGCCGACTCGGGATTTTCCGGGACGATCCGTTCTACACCCTCGATCGAGACGGCGTCGGCCTTCTGATCCGCTGGGCAGTCGAGGCTGGACGAAACGCGCGATCAGATCTGAAGATCGGGATCTGCGGAGAGCATGGCGGGGAAGCACGCTCAGTCGATTTCTGCCACGAGGTCGGAATGGACTATGTCAGCTGCTCGCCGTTCCGCATTCCGATCGCACGTCTCGCTGCCGCGCAGGCGGCTCTGGCCAGAGGTGTTCGCGCGCCCCGTCGGGGGGGGACGAAAGGCGCCCGGAAATCGGGTAGGGCGGGGCGGCGGAGCGGCCGCGGGAGTCGACGTGCTGATCGGAATCCTGTCGCGTAGTCGCAGACTCTACTCCACCCGCCGCCTGGTCGAGAGCGCCGGCGATCTCGGCCACGAGACCCTGGTCCTCGACCCGCTGCAGTGCGACCCGGTTCTCGAACACGGGCGGCTCGCGATTCTGTACCGTCACGGCGTCCTGCACGTCGACGAACTCGATGTCGTGCTGCCCCGGATCGGCACATCGATCACTGAGCATGGTCTCGCCGTCGTCAATCAGCTGGATATGATGGGCGTCCCGTTGATCAACAATTCGCAGCCGATCGCCCGTTCTCGGGACAAGTTGAGAGCGCTGCAGCTGCTGGCGCGCGCCGCCATTCCGATACCGCGCAGCGTCATGGCCCGACACCCGTCCCAGGCAAGCCAGGCTCTGGCGCTGGTCGGCGGGGCACCGGTGATTCTGAAATTGATGAAGGGGACCCAGGGTGTCGGGGTCATTCTGGCGGAGACCGAACAGATCGTCCAACAAGTTATGGAGACCTTCTGGAGCATGCGATTGACGGTCCTCATCCAGGAATTCGTCGAAGAGTCCGAGGGTCGCGACGTCAGAGCTCTGGTCGTCGGTCGCCGTGTGGTCTCCGCCATGCGCCGTCATGCGCGGCTCGGGGAGTTCCGCTCCAATGTCCACCGGGGCGGGATCGGCGTCGCCGTCCAGCTCCCGCCCGCGCATGCCCGGGTGGCGGTTCGAGCCTGCCGGGCCATGGGGCTTCAAGTTGCGGGTGTCGACATGCTGGAATCGCGGGAGGGTCCGCGGGTGATCGAGGTGAACTCGTCGCCCGGATTCGAAGGCATCGAACAATGCACCGGCACCGATGTGGCGCGACAGGTCGTCGAGTATGCCGTCGCGTGGGGGCGCCGCTCGCGGCGCAAGGCGGGGAGGAGCGCATGAGCACGCGCGAGCGCCTGACGATCGGGGATCACGCGGTCCGTCGCGGTTCGACCGAGCAGATCTTCCTAAAGGTCGGCGAATACTATACGGCGACGCCGGTGAATGTTCCGGTGACGGTCATCCGTGGGTACGAGGCCGGGCCCACGGTTTTCCTGACCGCTGCCATTCATGGTGACGAGCTGAATGGCGTGGAGACGGTGCGCCGGGTGATGACGAGTATTACGCCCGAGCAGATTCGCGGGACCCTCATCTGCGTCCCCGTCGTCAATAGGGTCGGGTTCCTCACTCATACTCGGTACCTGCCCGGCCGACGTGATCTGAACCGCTACTTCCCGGGTGACGATGAGGGCAATGCCGCATCGCGGACGGCGAGCACCCTGTTCCGGGAGATCGTGGCCCGCTCGGGCTATGGCATTGATCTGCACACGGCAAGCGTCGGGCGGACCAACCTCCCGCACCTGCGCGCCGACATGTCGGAGCCCGGGGTGCGCAGCCTGGCGCGAGCCTTTGGAGCCGAAATCATCATGGACTCACCAGGATCGCCACGCACCCTCCGCGCCGCCGCCACCCGCGCCGGCGTTCCGACCATCATCCTGGAAGCGGGGGAGACGTTCCGTTTCCAGCGCAACATGGTGTCTTACGGCGTCAACGGTGTCCGGAGCGTGCTCGCGACACTCGGAATGATCGACGCCAAGCCCCGCGAGCCCCGCTTCCGGGTCGTGGTCAAGGCGACGGAATGGGCGCGTCCCCGGCGCGGCGGAATCGCGGACGTGCTGGTGCGGCCGGGCCAGATCGTCTACAAAGGGGATGCCATCGCTTCGATCACAAACCCCTTCGGCCATGAGGTTTCGACAGTGAAGGCTCCACGCACCGGGCTCATCATCGGCATCACGACCGTGCCAATGGTCAATCCGGGCGATGCGATATGCCATATCGCAAAACTGGAAAAGACACTCGGGACCGTCGAGAGGCACTGCGTCACCGACTCCACGGGGCGGAAGACCCTGCTCGTCTCGTCCACCTGAACCGATGGGACGCATTAACGTATTAACCGAGTCCGTTGCCAATCAGATCGCCGCCGGCGAGGTGATCGAGCGTCCGGCCTCCGTCGTGAAGGAACTGGTCGAGAATGCTCTCGACGCCGGAGCGTCCCGCATCTGTGTCGAAATAGAAAACGGCGGCGCCGACCGGATCCGCGTGACCGACGACGGCTGCGGGATGGATCCGGACGATGCGGAGCTGGCGTTTGATCGCCACGCCACGAGCAAGATTCGGAAGGCCACCGATCTCGCCGCCATTCACACATTCGGGTTCCGCGGCGAGGCGCTCCCGTCGATCGCTTCGGTTTCGGACACGACACTCACGACTTCGGTCGGGGAGGGCGGCTGGCGCGTCCGCATCTCCGCCGGGCGCCGGCTCGAGGCTCAGCCGGCCTCGCACCCGCGGGGCACGACCGTGGAAGTGCAGCATCTGTTTCGTAACGCTCCCGCGCGACGTAAGTTCCTGCGGGCGTCGTCGACCGAGACATCGCAGATCGCCGATCGTCTGTTGCGGATAGCCGTCGCAAACCCGGCGGTTGCGTTCACCTTCAGGAGCGCTGCCCGTGAGGTGTTCAACTGGCCGCCGGTCCCGACGGCCCCGGACCGTCTGCTGCAGATCGTCGGGCCGGACGTCGCCGGAGCACTGATTCCGATCGACTGTGCGCGTGGCACCGCGCGCGTCAGGGGCCTCGCCTCTGTTCCGACGGTTCACCGCTCCACATCCCGCGATGAGAGCCTCTACGTCAATGGACGACCGGTTCGTGATCGCCGGCTGCTCCACGCCGTTCAAGCCGCCTACGCGGGGCGGCTTCCGCGCGGACGCTATCCGATCGCTTATCTGTTCGTCGAGATCCCGCCCGACGAGGTCGATGTCAACGTGCACCCAACCAAGTCTGAGGTCCGATTCGTGCGCTCCGGCGCCGTGCACGATCTGGTCCGCGATGCCCTGATTCAGGGCCTGCAGGGAGAATCTGCCGGGATCGATCCGCTGCCGGCGGGTACGGTCTTAAGAGAAAACCCTCAGGCGCCGGCATGGGTCGTGCCGGCGCGTGGGAGGAGCGGGGACTCGACGATGGCCACTGGATCCGGGAGCGCGGAGGGGCCCCGCTCGACTCCGGTGCTGGAGCCGGCAGGTCTTCTGGAGCCGGTTCTCATCGATGCACTGGCGCAGTACCGCGATTCCTACATCCTGGCTTCGGCGCCCGACGGGCTGGTGATCGTCGACCAGCATGCGGCGCACGAGCGGATTCTTTACGATCGGCTGCTGCGTCAATCGCTCGGCAGTCGGGTCGAGCGTCAGCGGCTGCTCTTCCCGAGCACGATCGAGGTCTCCGCGGCCCAGGAGCAGGCATATGAGTCAGCTGCCGACACTTTCACATCTCTGGGCTTTTCAATCACAACATTCGGGGCCGGGGCACTCAAGGTCGACGAGGTCCCTGCCCTCGCTTCCGAGATCGACGCGGCACGGCTCGTCGGCGAGTTGCTCGATGAGCTGCTGGAATGGGAGAAAATGGACGGACTGGAGGCTCTGCGACACCGAATCATCGCGAGCGCCGCCTGTCATGCGGCGGTTCGCGCCAACCACCCGCTCGCCATTGAGGAGATGAAGCAGATCGTCGTCGACCTGATGCGCACCGATCGCCCGACCACCTGTCCTCATGGGCGCCCGTCCCTTCTCCGCATGCCGCTCGAACGCCTCGAGCGCGAGTTCGGGCGGAAATAGTCCTCGGAGCCTGTCCCAGCGTCGGATCTCTGACGCATCCAAACCCGACCTCGGGCGTTGCTCCACACGGGGGCTCGCCGTATAATTCCGCCTGAGCCATGAAGAAGCCACGACTCACAGGGATCGGCCTGATCGTCGGCACCGCGCTCCTCTTCGGGGGTGGGGCCTCGCCGGCGCAGGCGGATGTCGCTCAGCTTAAGAACGGTTCCACCATCGAGGTGGTCCGCTTTGAACTGAACGAGGGATGGGTCGTCCTCTACCTGACGGGGGGCGGACAGCTGGCACTGCGGCAGGATCAGGTGGTCGAGATCCGGCGAACGCCGGTTGAGACGATTCTTCGCCCCTCCACCTCCGACCGCGAGCAGGGCGAATCGACGCCCCCACCCTCCGTCGAGCCCGGCGGTTCCCCGATGCCGGAAGCAGACGCAGTGTCGCCGGGAGGCAACGAACCCCCATCTGCGCGTTCGTCGATCCCGAGTGACGATCGCCCGGCGCTGGTCGATCTGGCCACCCGGGTCGCCCGCGATCACGATGTCGATGTGGATCTCGTCCTCGCGGTGATCCAGGTTGAATCAGGCTACAACACGCGGGCCATTTCCCCGAAGGGTGCCGCGGGGCTGATGCAGTTGATGCCGCGCACGGCTCTACGATTCGACGTTCTCGACCCTCTGGATCCCGAGGAGAACGTCACCGGGGGCGTCCTCTACCTCAAGGAGCTTCTCGACCGGTACAGCGGGGAGGTGAGGCTGGCCCTCGCCGCGTACAACGCCGGCGAGGAAGCGGTCGAGCGTTTCGGCGGGATCCCTCCTTACCGCGAGACGATTCAATACGTCGAACGGATCGTGGTCCAGATGCGACGTTAGGCGCCCCTCCGATCACCGTCACAGGCCGCAATCACCAGCCTCTCCTTCCAGTTTCAACAGCTCGAGGATGCCCCGTTCGGCCGACTCGAATCGTCTGATCCGGCTGGCGCGACGGAAATGTGAGCGGGCCTTCTTATCGTCTCCTTCGCGGCTCAGAGCCATCCCGAGATAAAGCTCCGTCCACCCTTCGAGCCAACGCGGTCGCGGTCCTTCGATCCGGCGCACGGCCCTGAATCCTTCAATCGCCTCCCGATCCCTTCCCTCGTGGAACAGCAGCCTGGATCTGACGAAACTGGCAACGATGTCATCGGGGTACTGAGCCAGATGATCCTCCAGGCGCAAGAGCGCCTCGACGAAGCGTACCTCCTCCTGGAGGATGAGCGCCTCGGAGAGAGCACTTCGGCGATCCTCGGCCGGCGGGGCTGGATCCGCAGTCATGCCACGCTTCACATTCAGCTGATGGTGGATCCCTGCGATCTCCTGCACCGTCGAGGGGGACACCGCCGGGAGCTCGAGCGCTCCGTTCTTCAGCACCGCGTCGGCCTCGGCGAGCCGCCAGTCGGCAACCAGGGCGGACGCGATGGCGATCTGGAGGGTCTGTCTCTGCCGGGCGCGATCGGAGTCGTCACCCGCGGCGGCGGCGTAGGCGTTCTCGAACTCCGCAAGCGCGAGCCGGTAGTAGCCGAGATTCATGTAAAGCTTGCCGATTAACGCCTGGATGAGTGGCGAGCCGCCGTTCTCATCGAGGGCTGCGCGCAGCTGTTCCAGGGCGGCCCCGTAGCAATGCTCTTCGTCGCTCCCCTCGATGATCGCGAGGAGGATGCGTGCGTCGGTGCGGAACAGTCCCTTTGAACTGGCCACCATGCGCAGATGATCCAGGCCCCGTTCCGCATTCCCTCCGGGCATGAAGAGAATGAAGCGCAGTCCTTTGACGATCATGGGAACCTTGTCGGCATAGTAATTGTAGGCTCCAAGGGTGAACAGCGCATCGATCTGCGAAGGGTCGTTCTTGAGCGCGCGTTCCAGTTGTTTCTTCCCGCGGCGCGCTGAACGCGCCGCGCGGAAATACTTCTTTCGTTGGGCCTCGACGTGACTCCGCAGGATGTAGGCGGAGCCGGACAGGGTCAGTGCACGGACGTCGCCCGCATCGGCCTCGAGGCGGCTCTCCGACAGTTCGAGCACGCGTTGAATCGCCGTGTCGAACCGCACATGGAGCTGCACCGAGTCGTCATCGTTGAGCAGCAGACGCCACCAGGTCGTGAACGCGATCAACAGCTGAGGTTGAGGATCATCCGGCGCCGCGCGCGCCAATTCAAGAAACGATTGCGTCGCCGGTCCGTAGAGCCCCTGGTGCAGCAGATCGAGACCGGTCTGGGACGCTTCCTTCGATGCTCGCGGTCCCGCGCTCGCCGAGGCCGGCAGGTGGGCCGCTGCAGACAGCGTGCACAAGAGAATAACCCCTGTGATGTGAGAGCCCTTATTCATTGGGGGGGGTTCCTCCCTTCTACGATCCGATCTTACTCCTGATGCGAACGACGGCCACCCCCTGAGGCGATTTGACAGGATCCGGTGCCCGTCCCATGATGCCGCACCGGAGCCTGTCCGGGTATGAGGTGGAGTGGGAGGGGACATTGAGCCGCGGCCCGCATCGTGCAGTTCTTTTCGACCTGTTCGATACGCTGTGCAGGATTGACGAGGATCTCTACCACCGGGGCAAGGAGCGGGAGGCTGAGATCCTCGGCGTCGACGCGGAGACCTTCCTGACGGCGTGGCTGGACGCCTCCGATGCGGCCCAGATCGGTGAGTTGCCCGATCTCGAGGCCCGGGCCCGACATGCCGCCTCGGCCCTCGGCGTCAATCCGTCCGCAGACACCCTTCATACCATCGTCGCCCTAGAGCGGGAGACCCTCCGTTCCAGTGCGTCCCTCTATCCGGATGTCTTGCCGACCCTCGAGGCCCTGCGAGCCATCAATGGGATCGGTCTGGCGCTGGTCAGCAATGCTTCCTCGCCGGCCGCCATGCTGTGCGAATCCCTGGGCCTCGCTCCATATTTCGATCCGGTCGTCTTCTCATTTAGAATCGGGGTGATCAAGCCCGAACCGGGGATCTATCTCGAAGCCTGCCGTCTGCTCGACGTCGCTCCCGAGGCGTGCCTGTTCGTGGGTGACGGAAACGGTCGCGAACTGGATGGCGCGAAATGGGTCGGGATGGAAGCTGTGCGAATCGAACGTCCGGTCAGCATCGGCCGTTATCGCAAGGAGGAGAGCGTCGAGTTCGACCTGTCCGTCGATACACTGACCCGTATCCCGTCCCTCCTGCGCCTGTAGCACTCACCCCTGTCTCAAGACGGTTACGATTCGCGCCATCCAGACTACAAATCTGGCCCCAACTGCACAATCCCGCCTTGTTACAGGATCGTCAGCGCGCAACTCTTGGACACAGCGTGTCTTCCGTGCGACAGGCAACCGTCCCCGCTGGAACACTTCTTGCTCATCTGTTGGACACCATAGCTCAGGAGGAGCGAAGATGAGCCGGAAAGCGAACATTCTCTATGTCAACGGCGAGAGCGATCTGCAGGAACAGATCACCTCGATGTTGGGAGGAGCCGGACACCGCGCGCTTCCAGTGCAACGCGCTGCAGAGGCCCTCGATCGGATGCGCGCCAACAACTTCGATCTGGTGATCATCGATCTCAATCTCCGAGATGCCGACGGAATCGATCTCCTGGAGCGCCTCAAGGCGGCCTCGCCGGAGACCCCGGTCGCCGTCGCCGCCGCCGAACCGGCTGTCGAAGCGACGATCGCGGCGCTGCGCAAGGGGGCTTACGACTTTCTGAGAACGCCGATCGTCGAAGAGGATCTGGTCGCTCTGGCCGAAAAGGCCGCCGAGATCAAGGACATGGGCCATGAGCGGCGTCGGGCCGCAGAGGAGTTGCGCTCGGAAAAGGTCAAGAATTTCGAGTTGCGACGTAACCTCCAGACCCAGTACGCATTCAGCGCCATCATCGGAAAAAGCCCCACGATGAAGCAGATCCACGATCTCCTGCAGGAGGTGACGAACACCGACTCGACCGTGCTGATTATGGGTGAAAGTGGAACGGGGAAGGGCCTCCTGTCACGCATCCTTCATTACAACTCATTGCGCGCTGAAGGTCCGTTTGTGGAAGCCAACTGCGCAGTCTACTCGGAAGGGATCCTTCACTCGGAGCTGTTCGGACACGAGAAGGGCTCATTCACGGGCGCCGTCAAGCAGAAGAAGGGTCGATTCGAGCTGGCGCACGGCGGAACGGTGTTCCTCGACGAGATTGGAGACCTTTCCCCGGCCACTCAGCTGATGCTGCTGCGTTTCCTGCAGGAGCGGAAGTTCGAGCGGGTCGGTGGTGAGGAGACGATCGAAGTTGACGTTCGGGTGATCGCGGCCACCAACAAGGATCTCCAGGCCGGAATTGAAAACGGAAGCTTCCGGAACGATCTCTTTTATCGGTTGAATGTGATCCCGATACAGATCCCGCCATTGAGGGAAAGGGTCGAGGACATCCCGGTTCTCGGCATGGAGTTCCTGGAACGGTTGACCAAGAAGATCGGGAGATCGATGCGCGGCTTGAGCAGCAGCGCCATGGACGTCCTGACACGCTATGCCTGGCCCGGCAACGTTCGTGAACTGGAGAACGTACTGGAACGAACGATCGTGCTCACCAAGGGGGACCTGATCGAGGTGAGCGACCTGCCGCCCAACCTCAGGGACGGGTCCGCGCAGGGGGCTGACATCAGGCTTTCGCTCTACGAGAACGAGCGGCTGTACATCCTCAAGACCCTCGCTGAATGCAACTGGAATAAGAAGCTCGCCGCATCGGTGCTCGGAATCAATCGCAGCAGCCTGTACAGCAAACTCAAGAAGTATGAAATCGGGCGCGGGGAATCGCTGAACTAGCGCCCCGGCCGGCCGGGACGGGGAGGGGTCGGCCGACGCCCCTGGAGTGGGCGGATGCACGATTTAAACCGCGGCACGAGAATTTACCTCTACGCGACCTATGTGATCGCGCTGGGGGTCCTCGTCCATGTCCTCCGCACCGGATCCATCGACACCAGTATCGAGTTCATCACCCTCGCGCTGCTCGGCGCGGTGATGTCTCCTCATGTCGTTCGACTCGGCATCCGTCTCGAGATGTCGATCGCTCACCCGTTCATCCTGGCGTCGATGCTCGTCCTCGGCGAGCCCGAAACACTGCTCATGTCGGTCATCTGCATAGGCAGCCTCTGTTTCCTGCGCGTACCGCGGATGGAGTATTACCGGGCGTTCTTCAATATCAGCTCGTTCGTCGTCACGACCTTTCTCACGACCCGAACATACCATCTGCTCGGGGGAATCACCGGAGACTCGCTGAGCGCGCAGATGCTGCTGGCCATGGCAGCGGCGACACTCGTCTTCTATCTGGTGAACACCTACAGCGTGTCGGCCGCAGAAGCTCTTTCGTACCACAAAAACATCTTCCGCGTGTGGCACGACTCTTTCCTGTGGTCGGCGCCCGCGTTCTTTGCGGGGGGTTCGCTCGCGGTGGCGATGTCCTATTTCCTCGAGCGGTTCGATATCCTGGCCTTCGTTCTGGCGCTCCCGTTCTGCGTCCTGATTTATTATTCCTACAAGCTGTACCTGGACAAGCAGGAGGAAAAGCGCCAGCACCTGAACGATATCCAGAGGATGAATGCCGAGCTGGAGCTCAAGGTGCACGAACGGACGCGAGAGCTCGAGATCGTCAACCAGAAGCTGCAGCGTTCGAACTCCGACCTGACACGCGCCAATGCGCTGAAGAGCGAATTTCTCGCCAACATGTCCCATGAATTGCGCACGCCGTTGAACGCGATCATCGGATTCAGTGAGCTGCTTCTCGAACGCACCTTCGGATCCATGAATGAGGAGCAGCGCGACTATGTCGCTGACATTCTCAGCAGCGGTCGCCATCTCCTTCAGTTGATCAACGACATCCTGGACCTTTCCAAGATCGAGGCAGGGAAGATGGGACTTCAGCGCGATCTGTTCGAGGTCGCGCCCGTCGTCGAAGAGGCGATCGCGATGGTCAAGATCCAGGCCGGGCAGAAGGGACTCGATCTTCAGAACGATGTGCGCGATCCGGACCTGGAGCTGTACGGCGATCGGAGCAAACTCAAGCAGATCCTCTACAACCTGCTCAGTAACGCCGTGAAATTTACTCTGGCGGGCGGATTGATCCGGGTCAGCGGAGGGCGGGACGGAGCGCGCCTCCGCTTCAGCGTGACCGACTCCGGAATCGGCATCCCCGACAAGGATCGCGATCGCATATTCGACGCCTTCACTCAAGTCGACGGTTCTTACTCGCGCAGCTACCAGGGCACGGGCCTGGGGCTGACCCTGGTCAAGAAATTCGTGGAAATGCACGGCGGAGAATTGTGGCTCGAGAGCACCGAGGGCGAGGGAAGCAGTTTCGGATTCACGATCCCCGATCGGTCAGATGGTCAGGAGACCGGTCCGGGAGACTCGCCTCGAGCCGAATCGGATGAGTTAAGACGATCAGAACCTTCATGGATGGACCGATTCGACGGCAGGGCGCGGGTCATCCTCGTGGTTGAGGACAATCCGAGCAACATGAAATTGGTCTCGGAGCTGCTGCGCAAGGAAGGACACCATGTTCTGGCTGCTTCGAGCGGAGAAAAGGCCCTCGAAATCATCCGAGAGGTCCATCCGGATCTCGTCCTGATGGATATTCAGCTTCCGGGCATGGATGGACTGCAGATCACGCGCATGCTCAAAGACGATCCCGAGACCGCCGCGATTCCCGTCGTCGCGCTCACCGCGCACGCCATGCAGGCTGATGAGGATCGCGCTCGCGATGCGGGATGTGTCGGCTTTATCGCCAAACCGTTCGACACGAGGGAGTTCGCGCGCCGGGTTACGGATTGTCTCGTCGAAGATCCTGAAGTGATGACCGGTTGATCCAAGGGGGCAGACGATGAGCGGGGAAAGCAGAGGAGTGGGCGGCAGCGCCAGAGTTCTTGTCGTGGATGACGACCATCGTAATGTGCGCCTGATGGAATCAATCCTGAAGACCGAAGGGTACGGAATTCTGCGCGCCTATGACGGGCAGGAAGCGCTCGATGTGATCGAGCACCAGATACCGGACCTGGTGCTGCTCGACGTGATGATGCCGAGAATGAACGGCATCGAACTGTGTCGTCGACTTCGGGCGCGGCATTCCACGCGGCTGCTACCCATTATCATGGTGACGGCGCTGAACGCCCAGGAAGATAAGGTCCACGCTCTCGAAACGGGAGCGGACGATTTTCTGAGTAAGCCGATCAATCGCAAGGTTCTTCTCGCCAAGGTTCGATCGATCCTCAGAGTGAAATCCCTCCAGGACGAAGTCGAGAGGCAGAAGGAGCAGCTGGAGCGCACCAATGACGAGCTGCTGCGTATGCAGCGGTTCAAGGAGTCGATGACACAGATGGTGGTCCACGACATGAAGAATTCCCTCACCGGGATCATGGGGAATGTCCAGCTGATTCAGATGCAGACCGATCCGCCGGTGTCCGACCGGCTGAGTGAACTCGTGCAGCGATCGCAGGAGAGCTGCGCTCAGCTGATGCGCATGGTTCTGAATATTCTTCACATCGGCAGGCTGGAAGAAAACAAGATGCCCCTGCGACCGGCTCCACTCGCCCTCGATCAGATTGCGCGGGACAACATGAATGAACTGATGAGCCTCAGTACGCGCGAGGGGATCAGTCTGGAGAGCCGGATTCCAATCGATCTCCCGCAACCGAAAGCGGATCCTGAGCTGGTGGGCCGGGTGATCGGGAACCTGCTGAGCAATGCACTCAAACACACACC
>JAZGDH010000017.1:0-5742 GCA_036477555.1 Acidobacteriota bacterium | reverse complement strand
CGCCGGAGCCGGCGGCGCGGTCACCTCGAAGTATTCGACCGATTCGATCGGCTTGCGGCGCCGTTCAACCTTAAGCACGAAGTCATCGATCGTCAGGCCCCGGATCGGGCGTCCCTTCGAGTCGGTCACGTAAACCTCGATCAGGATCAGCTCGGTCGTGGCCCGCTCGACGAACAGAGACTCGATCGGATCGCTCTCTTCCTTGTCCGCGCCGATCGCCGATGGCAGCCCGAGCAACAGGAGCGCCGGGAGGAGCAGGGCCAGGAACTGATTTCGATTCATTTTGGAGAACCCCTGATGTCCGGATCATACGCCGGATGCGCCCCGGGGTGGCGGCCTTCGTGCTGATTCCTGGGCCCGATCCGCAGCATTCCTTGACCTCCTCCTGAGGGCGCAGTAGGATGGGCCGCTTTCCACCCGCGGATGATGCGGGAACGGGAGAGCCACCCGCCCATGGGCTATCCACTGTTCATCGCCAGGCGCTATCTGCTTGCGCGACGCAAGCAGGCGATCATCTCCGTCATCTCCGTGATCTCGGCGCTCGGGATCATTGTAGGAGTCGCGGCTCTCGTTGTGGTTCTGGCGTTGATGACCGGCTTCCAGGAGCAGATCCAGGACAAGATCCTCGGAACCAACGCCCATCTCACCGTGTTATCCGGCTGGGCCGGCCGACCGATCGAGAACTGGACCGCCACGGCGCGCTCGATCGCGAGCCTCGATCCGATCGCCGCCACGTCGCCGGTCGTCTACGAGAAAGGGATGGCAATCAGCCTGCTCAACCCGGCGGGCGCCGCCGTGTTGATCAAGGGGGTTGATCCGGTGCTGGAACGGCGGGTCACCGATGTCGCCTCGCAGGTACGGGGCGATCTGAAGATGCTGTCCACGGTCGGGGAGGGGGGGCGCGAGAGAGCGATTCTGGGCAAAGACCTGGCGCTTACCCTGGGAGTCGATCCGGGCGATGTCTTCCGGCTGATCATCCCTCAGGCGCATGTCTCGCCGCTGCTGTCGGTCCCGCGCAGCCGCGAGTTCGTACTGGCGGCCGTTGCTGAAGCGGGCTTCTACGAGATCGACGCGAGCCGCGTTTACATATCGATAGAGGCCGCGCGACGATTCATCGGTATGGAGGAGGGCGCGGCAACGGCGATCGAGGCGCGCCTCCACCGGCCCGACCGTATCCAGGAGTCATCGCGCGCCGTCCAGTCGGCCCTCGGCAGCGACTTCTACGTGAACGACCTGATTCGGATGAACAGCACATTCTTCGCGGCGTTGCGCCTCGAGAAGCTCGCCATGACGATCGCCATCGGTCTGATCGTCCTCGTCGCGGCGATGAACATCGTGTCGATTCTGGTTTTGATGGTGATGGAGAAGGTGCGGGACATCGGTGTCCTCGCCGCGATGGGCGCGACCACGGCCGGTATCCGACGCATCTTCCTCTTCCAGGGGTTGAGCATCGCGCTGCTCGGAACGGTGGCGGGGGCGGCGATCGGGACGGGCCTGGCCTGGATCCTCGATCGATATCGCCTGGTCTCGCTGCCGGTCGACATTTATTTCATTCCGTACGTTCCCTTCCATGTCCGGCCGCTCGACGTGCTGATGGTCGCCGCCCTCACCATCGTCGTGTCGTTCCTCGCGACGCTCTACCCTTCGTGGCGCGCCTCTCAGCTCGATCCTTCCGAGGCGTTGCGCTATGAGTAACCCAGCTGACGGCCCGCTCCTCAGCTGCCAGGGGGTTCGCAAGGGGTTCGGCCCCACCGCGCGGCGGGTCGAAGTGCTACGCGGGCTCGATTGTTCGATCGAGCGCGGTGAGATGGTGGCCGTGCTGGGTGAATCGGGCGCGGGCAAGACGACGCTGCTGCACCTGATCGGTGCGATCGATCGTCCCGACGCCGGATCGATCCGGTTTCGGGGACGGAACATCGCGAGCGCGACGGCCGCCGAGCGCGCAGCTTACCGGAACCGTGATCTCGGGTTCCTCTTTCAGTTTCACAACCTGCTGCCTGAATTCAGCGCCCTGGAAAACGCCATGATGCCGCTGCTGATCCGCGGAGCGTCCCGGAGCGATGCGGAGCGACGGGCGCGTTCGCTTCTGGAGGAGCTGGGCCTGGGGATTCATCTCGAGCGCCGACCGGCGGAGCTGTCAGGGGGCGAACAGCAGCGGGTCGCCATCGGGCGGGCTCTTGCGGGGGCGCCGTCGTTGCTGCTGGCCGACGAGCCGACCGGGAGCCTGGACGAGCGCAACGCCGCGATCGTCTTTGATCTGTTGCTCGACCTGCATCGGCGCCGAGGGATGACCACCATGCTGGTCACGCACAGCGAGCGGCTCGCGTCGAGGTGCACTCGAGTCGCACGGATCGAGGGTGGTTTCTTGACGACCTCCGGGGGTGCCCGGTACAATGAGGTGTCTGGAACCTCTCGGGTTCCTATCTGAACAAATGACCTAACTCCATATGCGCGTGTGATTTAGAAATGTTTGAAAAGTACACCGAAAAGGCGAAGAAGGTCCTCTTCCTGGCCCGCTACGAGGCCAGCCAGATGGGCAGCAAGGTGATCGGTTCGGAGCACCTCCTTCTTGGACTTATCAAGGAGGGAGATGAGCTGGTCCGGGACCTGTTCACCCGCTCGAACGTCAACCTGGATCTGCTCCGGGCGGAACTCGAGGCGCGCGGACCGAGCGGCGAGAAGCAGGCCACCCCGATCGAGATACCGTTCAGCGAGGAGACGAAGAAGATCCTGGCGTGCGCCGAAGAAGAGGCCGAGCGCCTGCTTCATCCCTACGTGAGCGACGAGCACATTCTTCTGGGTCTGCTGCGGGTTGAGGATTCCGCGGCCGGGCGCATGCTCGCCGAGAAGGGGATGCGACTCTACGCGCTGCGTGAAGACACGGTCGCCGTCTGGAAGCAAAGGGCGCTGCCGAAGCGGGTCAAGGAGACGCCGTTCCTCAACGAATTCTCGCGTGACCTGTCCGATATGGCCGCGCGGCAGATCTTTGATCCGCTGATCGGGAGACAGACCGAGCTGCAACGGATGATTCAGGTCCTCTCGCGCCGCCGCAAGAACAACATCGTGCTGCTCGGGGAGCCCGGCGTCGGGAAGACCGCCCTCGTCGAGGGCCTCGCCCAGAGGATCGCTGAGGGGAACGTTCCGATCTCGATGTCCCGCAAGCGCATTCTGGCTCTTGATCTCTGTCTCATCGTAGCCGGGACGAAGTACCGGGGACAGTTCGAAGAGAGGTTGAAGGGGATCATCTCCGAGATCGTCGGCAACGACGAGATCATCATCTTCATCGACGAAATCCACTCGCTGGTCGGCGCCGGTTCGGCCGAAGGCTCGCTGGATGCCGCCAGCATCATCAAGCCGGCCCTCTCGCGGAGTGAGGTGCAGTGCATCGGCGCCACCACCCCTCGCGACTACCACAAGTATATCGAGAAGGATCGGGCACTGGTTCGTCGCTTTCAACCGATTCGCCTCCATCCGCCGTCCGAGGATGAAACGTTCCACATCCTCTGCGGAGTCAGAGGTCGTTACGAGAAGTTCCACCGGGTGCGGTACACCGAGGAGGCGTTGCACGGCGCGGTGACGATTTCCAGCCGGTACATCACCGATCGCTTCCTGCCGGATAAGGCGATCGATGTCATCGACGAGGCAGGCGCGCGCGTCAAGTTGAGCCGCAAGATGACCTACCGCGAAATGCGGGACGTCGAGCAGGAGATCGAACGGGCCGTCAGCAACATGAAGAATTACCTCTTCAGGAAGGACTTCGAAAAGGCCGTGCTGCATCACGACGAGGAGATCGCGCTCCGGAAGAAATACGAGGAGTGCAAGCTGCGCGAGGAGGATGAGCGCAGGTCGGTCCAGGAAGTCACCCTGGAGGACGTCGAGGAGGTCATCTCGAAGTGGACCGGCATCCCACTGGCCTCGGTGAAGCAGGAGGAGGCGGAACGTCTCCTGAAGATGGAGGAGATGCTGCACCAGAAGATCGTCGGGCAGCAGGAAGCGGTGCGTGCGGTCGCGCGGGCCACACGGCGCTCACGCGCCGGTCTCAAGAGCCCCATGCGGCCCGTAGGCTCCTTCATTTTCCTGGGCCCCACCGGCGTTGGTAAGACGGAGGTCGCGAAGAGGCTCGCGGAATTCCTGTTCGGGGAGGAGAAGGCTCTCCTCCGCTTCGACATGTCGGAGTACATGGAGAAACACTCCATCGCCAAGATGATCGGTTCGCCGCCCGGTTACGTCGGGTATGAAGAGGGCGGGCAGTTGACCGAACGCGTCAAGAGAAAGCCTTACAGTGTCGTCCTGCTCGACGAGATTGAAAAAGCCCACCCGGATGTGTTGAATATCCTCCTTCAGGTCATGGAGGACGGTCAGATCACGGACGCTTTCGGTGACGGCATCGATTTCAAGAACAGCCTGCTGGTCATGACCTCAAACATCGGCTCGCACCTGATCCAGAAATCGCGCTCCATGGGCTTCCGCTCGAAGGAAGATCGTCAGGCCGACTACAAAGAACGCCGCGATCTTGTTCACAAGGAGCTGAAGACCGTTCTCAACCCCGAATTTATCAACCGCGTCGATGAGATCATCGTGTTCGACGCACTGTCGGACGACGATCTGCTGGCGATCGCTCGCCTGATGATCGAACAGTTGAACGCCAGTCTCGCCGCGAAGGGGATCCGGCTGAACCTGACCGACGATGCATATCGTTGGTTGATCGACCGTACATGCGGCGATCGTTCCTACGGCGCGCGCCCGCTCCGTCGTGCCATCCAGAAGAGTATCGAGGATGTCCTGTCGGAGAACATCATTCTCGGCCAGCTCCCTGCCAAGGGGGAGATCGAGATCTTCGTCGACGAAAAAGAGCTGGCATTTCGGGAACCGATCGAAGTGGTGCGCTGACGCGACCACGCCCCGGTCCCACGGACGTGCCCCAGGAGCCCCCGTGTGCCGCCGCTCTCGATCGATCGATTCCGTCCTGATGCTCATCGTCCGGGCATCGATCCTCGCCTTCCTCTGCATCCTCGCCGGGGCGGCCGTTGACGAACCGCGTGCCGCCGCGCAGCCAACGATTGGGCCGGACACCCCCGAGGAACCGCCCGCCGGGTCGGCCGACGATGAGCCGGACGACCCCACCGTAACCCCATCGGAGCAACCCTCCGGGGAGTCATCCGACGAACCCTCCGGGGAATCCTCCGAGGAGCCCTCCGGGGATCCTGCCGGATCTGCGGACGTTGAGTCCGACCCTCCGGCGGATGAGTCGTCCGAGGCGACGGAGGACGAGCCCCCGGACGCCGCGCCATTCGAGCCGGTGGCTCGGGTGCTCGGTCAGATCGTCGTTGACGGCAATCGCAGGGTCTCCGACAGCGCCTTCTTCAACAACCTGCGACTCAAGACCGGCGATCCGTACGACGAGCGGGCGATCTTCGACGAATTCAGGCGGTTGTGGAGACTGAACCTTTTCGACGATATCTCAGTCGAGTCGCGTCGTCGCGCGTCGGGCGAATTTGATCTGATTTTTCACGTTGTCGATCGCCCGTTGATCTCCAACGTCGCCTACGTCGGCATGGACGCGATCACCGAGACCGATATCCGCGAGCGCCTGTCGCAAGCCAGCGCCGAGGTGCGCCGGGGCCAGCCGATCGATTTTTCCGTGCTGCGGCGCGCCGAAGCGGCGATTGAGCACCTGCTCGGCGAACGCGGGTTTCTACAGGCCCGGTCGCGAGCCCGGCTGACACCGATCAATCAGGGACA
>JAZGDH010000169.1:0-2078 GCA_036477555.1 Acidobacteriota bacterium | reverse complement strand
CCCCGCTGATCGTTCGCACACGTGAGCGCGCCGTCCGGTTCCGTCGGCCGCTACGGCCGGAAGGTCGGCTTCCTGGGCCTGGTGGCGCTGCTGTTCGGCTCGCTGTCGGCCGGGCCGGCCAGCATCGAGGAGATCGTCGCCGCCTCGGGCCCGGGAATGGCGATGTGGCTGTTCATCCTCCTGCCGATCGTCTGGGGTATTCCCAACGTTCTGATCAACAGCGAGCTGTCGTCGGCCCTCCCGATCGAGGGTGGGTACTACCGCTGGTGCCGCCGCGCCATCGGCCCGTTCTGGGGGTTCGTCTCCGGCTGGTGGATCTGGGTCAGCTCGATCTTCGACAACGTCGTCTATCCGGTCATCCTCATCGAGTACGCCGCCGCGCTCTGGCCGCCCCTCGCCGCGCCCGGTGTGCGACAGGTTTCGATCCTTTCCCTGATCGCGCTGTTCGGGTACCTCAACTATCGGGGCGTGCGCGCCGTCGCCTTCTCGTCGGCCATTTTCTCCGTTCTCGTCATGGCGCCCTGGGTGGCCTTCGTGGTGCTCGGCCTGCCGCTCGTCCGTAACAACCCGTTCGAACCATTCGTCGCACCCGGTCGGACTCCGGCGGAGGGGCTCGGGGTCGCCCTCGTGATCGCTCTGTGGTTCTTCTCAGGGTACGAGCTGCCGAGCACCGCCTCCGAGGAATACGAGGACAGCCACAAGAATCTGCCACGGGCGCTGGCGGTGCTGCTGTTTCTCTCGGCCATCGCCTACCTCGTCCCGCTCTACGTAGGGCTCGGCGTGTCGGACGACTGGTCGACGTGGAAGGATGGCTCGCTCGTTGATGTCGCGCGGGGGGTCGGCGAGGCGTGGGGAGGAGATGCGGCCGGGCTGCTCCTGGCCGGCGCGCTCACGATCGGTGTGGCGTTCGGGATGGCGGCACTGTTCAATGGCCTGCTCCTCCCCTATTCCCGCATCCCACTCGTCATGGCCGAGGAGGGTGATATGCCGCGCGTTCTCGCGCGACTCCATCCGCGTCACCGGACGCCGTGGGTGGCGATCCTCCTGAATTGTTCGCTTTACGCACTACTGCACTGGCTCGATTTCTCATCCCTCATTCTGCTGTCGATGTGGAGCTCACTCATCGCCTACCTGGTGGTCGATGCGGCGCTGATCGTCCTGAGGAGGAAGGAGCCGGATCTCCCGCGGCCGTTCCGCATCCCGTTCGGATCGGCCGGTCTCGTCCTGGTCCTGGTGCCGGTGGTGACGATCACATCCTGGGCAATCTGGCAGAGCGCGATCGAGTACTGGAATCAGGGCCAGCACCATGTCCTGGCCCTGGGGGTTGCGGGGTTCCTGAGCGGCCCCCTCGTCTACGGCATCCGGGCGCTGGTCCGCAGACTGCGCCGCTGAAACCGGGCGGGATTGAATGGCGCCATGTCGATCGCGCTCTTTCGATCCAGCATCTGATCGCTGATGGCCCGCGCGGTCGCCGGCGCCAGCGTCACACCGAGCATCGCATGGCCGGTGGCGATGAAGACGTTCTCGAGAAGGGGCGCCCGACCGATGACCGGCAGGCCGTCGGGAGCGACCGGCCGCATCCCGGTCCACTCGATCCCTTCCTTCCCGATGTTCAGATCCGGAAGATATCTCCGGGCGACCCGCCGGATCGAATCGAGACGGCGGCGAACGATCCGTGTGTTGATTCCCGAAAGCTCCATCACCCCGCCGAGACGCAGTGCGCCGTCGTAGGGAGAGATCCCGACATGCCCTTCCTGGAGATAGAGCGGGGTACGAATAGCCCTTCCATTCGTACCCAGGCTGATGCTGTACCCCTTTCCCGCCTGCACCGGCAGGTGAAGACCGAAGGCGCGGGCGACGCGTCCCGACCACGCCCCGGCAGCGATCAGAAATCGATCGGCCTCGATCGGGCCGCCGTCGGTGACGACCGCCTCCACGCTCGCGCCGCTGCGCCGGATCGAGCGGGCCTCGCACCCGCTGCGCACCTCGACTCCGGCCGCGGCGATCTTTCCGAGCACGCCGGCGCAGAGCGTTTCGGGGCGAACGTGGCGCTCGTCGGGGTAGAGCAGAGCGCCGGC
>JAZGDH010000168.1:0-5316 GCA_036477555.1 Acidobacteriota bacterium | reverse complement strand
CTCACGAGGCGGGAGCTCCAGAAGATTCAGGTGCACCCGTCGGTTGGAGCGGAGATCCTGGGGCAGGTCGACTTTTCGATTCCGGTTCTGCCGATCATCCGTCACCACCATGAACGGTGGGACGGCTCGGGCTATCCCGACGGATTGAATGGTGACGCCATTCCCAGTGGCGCGCGCATCCTCGCCGTGGCCGATGCGTTTGAGGCGATGACCTCGGACCGTGTCTACAGGGGCCGCAAGTCGCCGGACGAGGCGTGCGCCCTGATCGAAGCATGGTCGGGAATACATTTCGACCCCGAAGTAACCCGCATCCTGCGCTTCCGTCTGCCCGAGATCGCCGCGGCGAGCGAGCAGGCAGGCCGGGTGCAGGAGAACGAGATCGAAAATCGGGAGCCCGCGGCGTGGGGAAGTGTTCCCCCGGATGCGACGGCAACAGAACCGGCAGCGGCGCCGCCAGAGGGCGTCGTCGATGCGGGAGGCTTCGGTGAATCGCTGCACCACGGCATTCGATCCGAGCGGGGCGGGGCCGGATCCGGAGCGGAGGAGCGGGACGATCCCGCGAACATCCTCACGGTCGGGGGGTCGGCTCTCAGGGACATCTCCTCGGCGCATCGCGAAGTCTACGCACTGTACGAGATCGCGCAGACGCTCGGATCCTCGCTGCGGCTGGCCGAGGTGCTCGAGATGGTCATCCACCACATCGGGCGGCTCGTCCCCTACTACACGTGCGCGATCTATCTTGCCGACGAATCAGGAGAGACGCTCTCCGTGCGCTTCGTCTCCGGAGCGAATGCAAAGGAGTTGCGCGGCCGATCGATTCTGATGGGAGAAGGAATCACGGGAAGAGCTGCGTCCGATCGCACGGCTCGGATCTCGCCCGATGCCGCTGCGGATCTCGCGGGCACGGAGTTCGACACCGACATCTATTCGACGGTGGCGACATTTCCGCTCGTCCATGACGGGAAATGCCTCGGGGCCGTCACGCTCTATTACCCGAAGGGCGTGCTGCTCCAGGACGATCACGTGCGGATGATGGACATCATCTCCAAATTGATGTCTGGAGCGGTCTTCAACGGAACGATTTTCGCCGAGACCCAGGAGTCAGCCCTCACCGACGACCTGACGGGGTTGCCGAACTCCCGCTTCCTGCGACAGGTCTTCGATCAGGAATTGATCCGCAGCCAGCAGGCCGTTCAGCCGATGGCGCTGCTCGAGATGGATCTCGACTGGTTCAAACAGATCAATGATCGCCACGGGCATTCGATCGGGGATCGATTTCTGTCGGAGGTGAGCCGTGTCCTGAAAAGCAATCTGCGCGACGGCGACATCCTCGTCCGGCTGTCAGGCGACGAGTTCGCAGCGATCCTGCCGCGCACTGGGTTCGCACAGGCCGCACTTCTCACCGAGCGCGTGCAGCAGGCGGTCGATGTCTTCAGCTTGAAACTGGATGGAGGCAGAACGGCGCGAGCCGGCGTGTCGATCGGGATCGCCCTCTACCCGGATGATGGAGAAGGGTTTGAAGACCTGATGCTCAAGGCCGATTACAACATGTATCAGAACAAGGCGGCGAGGAAGAGCCTGCGGCAGAAAATATCGCCCAACATCATCCGTTTCCCCATCCAGTCGCCCGACGCCAAACTGTAATCGGTATCAATCGGGACGATCGTCCGTCAGGCTTCCGTAGATTCTTTCCCGGCACTCCCGCTCCTTCCGAACGTCCCCCATGCGGTGGTGGATGTCGGCGAGGTGTGTCCAGAGCAGACGATCATCGGGAAGAACCTCGAGCGCCTGCTCGTAACGGCGCAGGGCGGTCTCGTGGTCGCCCTCCAGGTGGGCGACATCTCCCGCGTACCCGATCCACCGGGCGCCTCCAGCCGTCGAGGCCCCCAGCCTGTTCGCCATCTCGAGCGCCAGGTTTTCAGCATCCCGGTAGGCGCGCTTCCAGAGGTGGACGAAGAAGTACTGCTTGGCGACCCAGCCGCTCGATCGGATCGCCTCAGGATCATTCTCGCGCAGGGCGGCCATGGCCTCTTCGAGATCGTCTCGAGCCAGGCCGATCAGGGCGAGCGCCACCGGAAAGCGGGGATCGGCGTCCCATTCGGAACGTAACCGATCGATGCCGGCGTCGACCTCCTCCCATCGGCCGAGGGCCGCCAGCGCCAGCACGATCGAGAGACGATAGATCCGTCCGTCAGGCGCAATGCGGGCGGCGCGCTCGAACTCGCCGAGCGCCCGCCGCGGCCGGCCCTCCTTGAGATGCATGCACCCCTGCGACCAGGCATCGACCGCCTCGAGCAGGCGCGCCGTGGAATCCTTGAGCGCCGGGTCGCGCACCAGGCGAGGCGAGGGAGTGCGGGTCAATGTCTCCAGCGGGCTCGACGCCTTCTCATGTCGAAGCGCAGCGGCCCCGCCGAAGTCGATCCCCAGATCGCGCAGGTCGGCGGCCGGCAGGCAACCCGGACTCGCGAGAGCAAGACGCTCGTACTCGAGCCACGCGTCGATGAACATCTTGCGGCGCCCGGGCGCAGCGAGAGGCGGGAGATCGACCGGTTCGTCGGCGGACAGTATGACGTCGTCGACGTAGTACACGACGTTCGAAGTGTCCTCGCCCCGGTCGCCGATGAACGAGAACTTGTCGACCGCGGAGCCGGACTGGGCCGACGCGTTCGGCTGATCCTTCAGGTCGACGATCGGCTCGTCGACACCCTCCTCGCGGATGACCAGGTTGTACAGACCCTCGTCGATACGGTAGTGGAGATCCACGACGTACCAGGCGAAACTACGCAGGGGGAATAGCCGCTTCGGCATGCTGTCCGAGTGGTGGTGGAGAACACCGTCCCGCGCCTCGAGCCAGAAGCCGATCCCGTCGGCACGCACGGAAAACCACTGTGGGCCGGCCAGGGCGATGTTGAACGGTTCCATCACATCGGTCGTGAGGATCGCGAAGTGGGCGTGCAGCTCTCCCGAGCGGCGCAGGGGGAAGTATCCCTGGAGCTCCGGGAACTCCCCGTCGCCGGACACGTCGCGGATTTCGACGGAGTGGTAGCCGCTATGCCGGAAGGTTGTCGAGAGGTTGACCCGGCCCCGGGCCTTCTCGAAAATCGCGAAGGTGTCCGGCCCGGTCGCAACGTCCTGATCGTCGAAACTATAGCTCACCAGGACATCAGGACGCGCGAACGCCAGACCCGTCGCCAACGACATCAGGACAACGGCGCACGCTACAGCTGAGATCGATATTCTTCCAGCCATGCTTCCCATTTCTGAATGACGGCTTCGCGTTCGGCCGGCGTGCCTCCTGGATTGAACCCCTTCGTCTGCCCCGTGTGCGTCCGCAACACCTGAAGCGCGATCACGCGCACCTGGATCTTCGGATCACGAAGCGCGACGATGAGCCGGCTCATCAGATCCGCGCGTTCGCGCTCCGACAGATGAATCTGATCGCTGGCCAGAGCACAGGCCGCCTTGTTTCTGAACAGGGGGCTGAGATCGTGCTGCATGTTCGTCACCAGTGCATCGACCACGTCGGGATCGCCGCTCACTCGGCCCAGCGCCCATTGAACCCACAACCTGAGGTTCTTATCGCGGGTTCTCACGTCGCGCATCAGTACACGTTTGGCGTCGGACGACTCCCATCCCAGCTGATAGAACGCGTAGGCGATCACCGCGCGCCCGGCGGGGTCCGATCGCTCGTAGAGCCGGGCCAGCCGCGGAAGAACGGCGCGGCCGCGCGCCCGCAGCCCGTCCACATCGATATTCGGATGGAGCAATGCCTGGATATCGGCATCCGGGACCACCGGCTCTCCTGCGACCGGTGACCCCGCGCGCGTGAGGTGCGGGCAGAGCGAAGCGAGCACGACCATTAAGATGATCGTGACTCGCGAAACCTGACGAAACATACGCTTGCCCTCCGAGTCGATTCCCGCGAAAGCCAATATAGGTGCCGGTTTGTGGGGAGTCCGGTGATCGATGCACGAGTACGAAATAGTTACCGATCCGGTCGTCGGCGCGCGGGCGTGATAACCTCCTGCCCATGAAAAAGGCGGTTCGAGAGTCGTTTTCCGGCTCTCTCCTGGCGGTGATGGTGCTGGTCGCCGGCGCCCTCCCCTCCGCCTGCGCGGACGGGAGAGGGATCGGGCAGCAGAACGCCGATCGCGGGGCCGCCAGCGCCGTGCTGTTCATCGCAGACGGGATAGGTCCGGGCTACGTCACCGCCGCGCGGCTGACACTCGCGGGCACGAGGGGGCGGCTGAGGCTGGACGAGATCCCTTACACGGCCATCATGCGCACCTACGCCACCGACAGTCCGGTGACCGACTCGGCCGCCGCCGCCAGCGCCATGGCGTGCGGCCACAAGACGGCGAACGGGGTGATCTGTCAGGACTCATCCGCGATTTCCGGCGAGCGTGACGGCCGCAGACTGGAATCGATCGCCCTCTGGGCGAAGCGGCGCGGGATGCGTGTCGGAATCGTGACGACGACGACTGTGACCCACGCAACGCCGGCCGCGTTCTTCGGAGTCCACAACGATCGGGATGCGGAAAGGGATCTCGCTCGCCAGGCGATCGACTCCCCCCTCGATTTCATCATCGGGGGCGGCCGCAGGGAGTTCGAGCCGGGGCGGGTCGACTCGGAGAACCGGGAGGCCGACGACGAGGATCTGATGGCGACGGCGCGGTCGGGCGGGTGGAGGGTCGTCGAGGATGCGTCATCGCTGATGGAGATCACAGACCTCGAAAAACCGGTTCTGGGATTGTTCGCCTCCGAGCATCTCCCGTATGAGTGGGACTCCGGTCCGGACGCGGGACCCGATGGGAACTCCGATGAACCGAGGAGCGCGCCGACCCTGGCCCGGATGACGACCTGGGCGATCGAGCGCCTCCTCGGCAGCGGAGAGCCGTTCCTGCTGATCGTCGAAGCCGGCCGGATCGATCACGCCGGACACGCCAACCGGGCGCGCGCGGCGATGATCGAGATGAAGGCCCTGGACGATTCCGTCGGCGTCGCGCTGGATCGACTCGACCCGGAGACCACCCTCGTACTGGTGACGGGCGATCACGAGACCGGCGGTCTCGCGATTAACGGCTATCCGGATGAGAAGGACGGGATCTGGGGAACGTACTTCTCCGAGTGGCAGGATCGGACCTACTCCGTTCTGACGTTCGCAACCGGTCCCGGGATGGGGGAGGGTTCGCCGGAGTCGTTCGACCCTGCGGTCGATCCGCGCCCGTCAGGCGTGCGTCTCGAGTCGGCCGCCCATACGGGGACCGACCTGCCTCTTTACGGCTGGGGTGCTGGCGCGGAACTGGTTCGGGGCAC
>JAZGDH010000167.1:0-4028 GCA_036477555.1 Acidobacteriota bacterium | reverse complement strand
TCAGGATCTCCCCGGTGCGCGGGTCGATCACCCCGGCACCGTAGCTCCAGCCTCTTGTTGCTCTGTGCACCCACTGGATCACGTTGTAGCGCACGTCCATCGGGTCGGCGCCCTCCGGCAGTAGCTGTACCTGAAACGCATTCCTGTACCCGGCCGCCTCGAACGCCCGGTTCCACCATCGCGCCCCATCGAGGAGCGCCGAGCGGATCGGCTCCGGCGCGCCCCGGTCGAGGTAATAGACGATCGGGGCGACCGGATCACTCATCGCGGCCGAGGGGTCCTTCTTCTTCAGCCGGTGGCGGGAGATGAAGCGCTTCAGAATCGGCTCGCGAATCGGCGTCGCGTAGTCGGCGTACTCGATACCGAAGAATCCACCGCCAGGATCGCTCACACGCGGCCGGTACCCCGGTTCGGGTAAAGCCACGAAGGAGTGACGTTGCCGCACCGTGAGCGCCTGCGGCGCCGGCGCCACGTCCCGAACCCAGGGACCCGGGTCGTCACCCGTGAAGGTGAGCGAAACCTCGATCTCGGTGTTTCTGCGGAACCCCTTCGTCCCCGGTAGATACATGACGCTGCGCGAGGCATCCAACTCGTACTCACCCTGCCCGGTTCGCTTCAGCGTCCCGATCGCGCCGTGGGCGTCGCGGATCGCGAAGGCGGTGGCATCGACCAGCACGCGCCCGTCGGTCTCCGCCGTCAGCTCGAACCCCCAGAGGACGGAGCGCGCAAACGATTCCTCTACCGCCCTGCGCTCGTCCTCGTTGACGCTCTCCGCACGGAAGCGATAGTTGGGCTGGACCAGCAGCACTCGGGGCCCCACCCGCTCGAACAGGACGATCCGCTCCCCTCCGAGCTGGCTGCGATCCAATCCGATGTCGTTGGAGCCCAGGCCGGTGACGAGCGAGGTGACGTAGATCAACTCCTCACCGAGGCGCGGGACTTCCATATAGAGCTTCCCCGCTCCGGAATCCCAGTAAAGCGGCAGAAGGCCGTCCTTTTTCTGCATGCCGCGTGTCTTCTGCTCGATCGACTCCTGACCCTTCCTGGCGAGGACTGCAGGAGTTGTGCAGACCAGGAGTGCAAGAGCGATCAGTGCGACACGTGTCGAGTGCCTAAACCATCTGGTCATGAATACTCTCCGAGATTTTGAGTGATGGAAACCGGCCAAGTGTACAGCAGATTCCGTCGGTCTGGCGTCGTCGTGAAACGGCACCGGCTTTGTGTATGATCGGGTGACGAGCGACCCACGTGGAGTCTTCACCGATGCCTGACATCGTGACCTTCGATGAAGCACCGGCGCCCGATACCATCAACTTCGGAGTCGGTCAGCCTTCGGCCGATCTGTTGCCGGTCGAGATCATCCGCGCGGCCGCCGCCGATTATCTGCGCAGTGCGCAGCCGATCGAGCTGAATTACGGGGCCAAGCAGGGCGATGTGAGGTTCCGGGAGACGCTCGCGGCGTTCCTCAGCCGCGGCTACGGTGAGACGGTCAAACCGGAGTCTCTGTTCGTCACCGCCGGCGCCTCGCAGGCGCTGGATCTGATCTGCGCCCAACTGACCCAACCGGGAGACACGATCTTCGTCGAAGAGCCGACCTACTTTCTCGCCTTCAGGACCTTCGCCGGCCATCGCCTGAGGGTCATCGGTATACCGGTCGATCAGGACGGCATCGACATGAACCGGCTCGAGGACGAGCTGCGCAGGACGCGACCTGCCTTGCTGTACACGATCCCCACCTACCACAATCCCGGGGGGCACACCATGAGCGCCGCCCGGCGTCAGCGACTGGTCGAGCTGAGCCGGCAGCACGAATTTCCGGTCGTCGCCGACGAGGTTTACCATCTCCTGTCGTATGGCGATCCACCTCCCGCGACCCTGAGCAGCCTGGCCGACGGCGGACCCGTTCTGTCGCTGGGATCGTTCTCGAAGATTCTCGCGCCCGGGCTGCGGCTGGGGTGGATTCAGACCACGCCGGACATGATCGCACGGCTGATCAGCCATGGCGCCGTGAACAGCGGCGGCTCCCTGAATCACTTCACCTCTAACGTCGTACGCCACGCGATCGAGCTGGGGCTTCAGGATACGCATCTCACACACCTGCGCGAGATCTACCGCCAGCGTGTCGCGACGATGCACGCGGCGCTGCACGAGCACCTGGGAGAGTCCGTCTCATGGCGCCGCCCGGCCGGTGGTTATTACTTCTGGCTGAAGCTTGCCGACACGATGAACGCGACCGACCTGCGGGGCAGGGCGACGAAGCACCGGACGGGATTCCAATCTGGGGAATTGTTCTCCTGCTCGGGCGGGCTGACGAACTGCCTCCGGCTGAGCTTCGCGCACTACGACGATACCGCAATCCGTGAGGGCGTGGGGCGACTGGCCGCGTTACTGACTGAGCCCTGAGTCGCTGGCGGCGCGCTGAATCTGCGGCGCATCGCGGCCGCGAACACTCAGCCTTCACGCTCACGATCGGTGCCGCGCCGATCGTCGCCCCGTCAGTTCGACTCGCCCGGGGCCATCCGGATCCCGGTCAGGTCGGCGAACTCGGAGGAGAGTTCCTCCGGGCCGGCGGGAAACTCGTTGCGGTTGAGGAGATAAGCCAGAACGTCGGCGTACTCCTGGGGGGTTCGCCTCTGGGTGACGAGAGGCGGCATCGACGTTCGCATCAGCTCGAACAGATCCCCCACCGACCGCCGGGTCCACCGGGCCAGAAACTTCTCTCCGATCAGGGTCGGGATGATCTCCGTTCCCGTCAGCTCCGGTTTGTGGCAGAGGACGCACGTCGTGAAGTAGACCACTTCCCCGCGCAGGCGCTGCTCTTCGGTGTAGATCCCGTCCTGGATCGTCCAACTCGCCCCGGCCGGCCCCTGCGGGGTCGGGTCTCCCTGAGGCTGCCTCCGGGAGGCACAACCGAGGGCGAGGATGACGGTCGCCGCGATCATGACGGTCACCGCGACGAGCGCGCGCCGGGCGCAGAGTCCTCTCTTCACGTGCCTGGGCACCTGCGATGGAGTTCGGTGGTTGTCGGTCTACGGTCGTGAGCGGCTCAGGCCTTGACGACCTCGGTCATGTACCACTTGATGAAGTTCGCCGGGCCGCGTTCATTGTCGGCGTAGCGACCGGCACCGTAGGCGCCCGATTGGACCCCGAGATGGTTGTTCTCGACGATCCAGATGTCCTCTTTGATGGTGATATCCCAGAGGGCCATCACTCTCTCGGCCTTGTAATCCTTCCCCTCGACCGCGTCGGGGTGAACCAGCCAGAAGATCTCGCAGTCGGTAAGCTCGGGGCCGCGCGGGGTAAACCGGGCCACGGCGACGTGGTCGTCGTACGCCTGCCAGTAACCGGTCGAATATCCAGTCGTCGCGATGTCGGTGCAGTGACTCCACTCCTTGAACTTGGGCAGGAGGGGCGCCACCGGCTTGCCATCGAGAGATCCGGTGACGAAGCCGGGATTCAGCTCGCCCGAATACTCGGCGTAGTAGTTCGCGTCCGCCGACCCACCCATTCCCTGGGATGCTTCGGTGGCCCGTTTTTTCGAATCTTCGCAGATCCAGCCCTCCACCTCCTTGATCCGCTGGGCCTTTTCCGCGCCCGCGAGCCGCTCGTCCCAGTTGTGCGCCGTCACCAGGCTTCTATGCGAGGGCCCACAGTGGTAGCACTCGAGGAAGTTCTCGATCGCCAGCTTCCAGTTCGCCTTGATCGGGTAATAACGCCGCGCACCGATCTTCAGATCCTTGAATCCGTACTTCCGGGCAACCTCCAGATACCACTTGCGGTCCTCCTCGAAGCTGGGCGGCTTATCCTTCCGCGTCAGGCTGACGAAGATGTGCCCTTCCTCGAGACGCATGTGGCAGCGGACCAGCCCGTTTTTCGACAGGTCGAAGTCATCCTGCATCTTGTAGGCCTGAACGAGATTCCCCTGCAGATCGTAGGTCCACCCGTGGTACGGGCAGCGGAACAGTGGCGTGTTGCCGCTGGCGCCGAGCTGCAGGACGGAGAGTCGCTGATCTTCCGGGCGGGGATCA
>JAZGDH010000166.1:0-14238 GCA_036477555.1 Acidobacteriota bacterium | reverse complement strand
AAGGCGCGCATCGTCGAGCGTGACGGGCAGGTGTGGATGGAGAAGGAGTGCCCGCAGCACGGACTCTGCGAGGACCTGATGGCGATCGACGTCAAGTTCCTGCGCCGGATGGAGAAGCTTTATCCGGGCCGAGATTTCCGGATGGCGCCGGACGCCTTCCACAATGACGGATCCTCGACCGTCAAGTACGGTCGCGGCGCAGTGCTGACCGTCGATTTGACCAACCGCTGCAACATGATGTGCAACCCCTGCTTCATGGACGCGAACCAGGTCGGGTACGTTCACGAACTGACCTGGGACGACGTCCGCCAGATCCTCGACAATTCGATCAACGTGAAGCCGCACCGGCAGATGTCGGTCCAGTTCTCTGGCGGAGAGCCGACGCTGTCGCCGTACTTTCTGGACGCCGTGGCGTACAGTAGAAAGATCGGCTATCAGAGCGTGCAGGCCGCGACGAATGGAATCCGCTTCGCCCAGGATCTCGACTTCGCGCACCGTGCCAAGGCGGCAGGCATGCGCTTCGCCTACCTCCAGTTCGACGGTGTGACCAACGAGGCAAACAACCATCGCGGCGTCGGCAACCTGTTCGACGTCAAGAAACGGGCGATCGAAAATCTCAAGGCGGCCGGCATCGACGTCACGCTGGTCGTGACCATCGTCAATACGGTCAACAACGATCAGGTCGGGCCGATCGTCCAGTTCGCGATTGACAATGTCGACAAGATCAACGCGGTCTCCTTCCAGCCGGTCTCATTCACCGGCCGGGACGAGGACATCGACGACGAGACGCGCCGTCGGCAGCGCTACACGCTGTCGCACCTCGCGAAGGACGTCAAGGATCAGCTCGGTATGACCGAGCCGATGCGCGACTGGTACCCGCTTTCCTCGTCCGGCCCGTTTTCCGATCTGAGGGACCTGATAGACGGGCCCGACGTGGAGTGGGGGGCCCTCAAGTGCGGCTGCCATCCCAATTGCGGGATCGGCACGATGCTTCTGGTCAACGAGAAATCGAAGGAGGCTATCCCGTTTCCTCAGCTCCTCAATACGGACAGGATCATAGAGGATCTGAAGATCATCAACGACAGTGCGCGCGGGCGATCGTTGACGGTCGCCCAGTTCATGCTGTCGGTGCTCAGGAACACGCGCTTCTCGGAGATGCCGGAGGGAATGAACCTCTGGGAGCTGATCAAGGTCATCGACGGACACAACGGCGGGAAGCTGGGGCTGGCCGAGAAGGCACGCTACGAATGGCGTATCGTGCTGATCGCCGGGATGTGGTTCCAGGATCTGTTCAACTATGACTTCCGGCGCACGGAGATGTGCATCATCCCGTATGGAACGCAACTCGGCGAGGTGTCGTTTTGCGCCTACAACACCGGCGTCGGGTGGAGACAGATCGTGGAGAAAATGTTCTCGACCCACACGACAGCCCAGTGGTTCACGGAGAAGGGAAGGCACCCGATCTATGCAGCCGGGAAGAAGGTGCCGCTCGGCGCTCCGGGCGAGTTGCCCGTCACGGCCGCACCGATCCCCGTGCACGCAACCACGCCGCCCGTACCGGCCGGGACTTCTGCGGGAGCACCCGTGGAGACCGTTCCGATGTCGGCGTCCGCCCCGGGCGGAGGGTCGGAAGGCCTCAGCAACTGAGACCGACGGCAGGAGACGAACGACGGGGCGAGGGCCATCGGTCCTCGCCCCTTTTCATATGAGACACGCCAGAATCATCGCGACGATGGGGCCTGCGTGCGGCTCTGTGGATGTCCTCGGGCGTCTGATCGGCGCCGGCGTGGATGTGGCGCGGCTTAACCTCTCGCATGGAACCCACGCCGACCACACGCGCATCATCGATATGGTTCGCCGCAGCGCCGCTGCCTCGGGCCGGGCGGTCGCCCTCCTGGCGGACCTGCAGGGGCCGAAGGTCAGAATCGGACGCCTCCCCGGTGGCAGGCCGGTGGTGCTGCGCGCCGGCACGACCGTCACCCTTACGCCGGGCCCGGTGACCGGCGGCAGGAATCTCCTGCCCGTCTCGCACCGTGGCCTGGCGACCGACGTTGCGCGCCGCGATCCGATTCTGATCGACGACGGAAAGCTCGAGCTGCGCGTTCTGCGGAAGCGGGGAAGCGAGATCGAGTGCCGCGTCGTGACCGGGGGCGTGCTGGCCGAGTCGAAGGGAATGAACCTTCCGCTGACCCGGCTCAGCCTGCCATCGCTCACGCGCAAGGACCGGATCGATCTGGAGTTCGCGCTGCGATGCAGAGTCGACTATCTGGCGCTGTCGTTCGTGCGCGAGGCGGAGGATGTGCGCCGCGTTCGCCGCATTATGCGACGCCGGGGTCGTGTGATCCCGCTGATCGCGAAGCTGGAGCTGCGCGCCGCGGTGCAGAACCTGGACGCCATCCTCGAAGTCGCCGATGGCGTGATGGTGGCGCGGGGAGACCTGGGTGTCGAGGTGCCGCTCGAACAGGTCCCGGTGCTGCAGAAGGAGATTCTGAATCGAGCCAACCGCGCCGGCGTCATCGTCATTACTGCGACACAGATGCTCGAGTCGATGATCGCCTCACCCCGCCCGACGCGCGCCGAGGCGAGCGATGTCGCCAACGCTATTTTCGACGGCACCGACGCCGTCATGTTGTCCGCCGAGACCGCTTCGGGACGCCATCCTGTCCGGGCCGTGGCAGTCATGGATCGGATCGTCCGTGAGGCGGAGCGCAGCGGCGTGCACTCGATGGGGCACGCCGAATCGCTCCCGGGCCGCGAGCCCGAGGTGCACGCCGTGGCGCATGCCGCCGTCGACGCGGCGCGGGGATCGAATGCGCGCGCGATCGTCGTGTTCACACAAACCGGCGCCACGGCACGCGTTGTGTCGAAGATGAAACCCTCCTGCCCGATTATCGCCTTCTGTCCGACGGAAACGATCCGCCGCAGGCTCTCTCTCTATCGCGGTGTCCTGCCGCTGACCATCCGGCTCGTGCGCGACACCGATCGGATGCTGGCCGAGGGGGATCGCGCCCTCCTCCGTCACCGTCTGATGAGGAAAGGCCAGAAGGCGATCGTGGTATCGGGGACCTCCACGCGGGCGGGAGCCACGAACATGATGAAAATCCATCGGATCGGGGAGCGTCGCTGAGTCGTCACGACCTCGGATCAGGATCGAGGAGTGCGGGCTTTCGGATAAGAGCCGAGGACGCGGACGAAGTGACAGACTTCGCGCAGATGGCGCAGGGCGTTGCGGCAGCGCTCCTCGTCCTCCGAGCCCTCGATATCGATATGGAAGACGTACTCCCAGGGACGGCCGACCAGGGGACGGGATTCGATCTTGGTCATGTTGATATCACGCAGGGCGAACACCCCCATGCACCGGAACAGCGCGCCCGGCACGTGGGGCGTGGCGAACAGGACGGAGGTCTTGTTCGGCCGCCGGGTCGGTTTCGCGCGCCGGGAGAGGAGAAAGAAGCGGGTGTAGTTGGATCGGTGATCCTCCAGGTGGCGCTTGATGATGCGCGCGCCGTACAGGCGGGCCGCCGGCTCGGATGCGATCGCCGCCAGGTCGTGCGCTCCCTCCTCGCTGAGCAGACGGACGCTGCCGGCGGTGTCATGCGTCGCCACCCGCGTGAGGTGGGGATGGCGGCGGAAGAATGCCTCGCACTGGGCCAGGGCGACCGGATGGGAGTAAACGCGGCGAATCTGCCGGAGTTTCACGCCGGGGAGGGCGATCAGATGATGCGCAACCCGGACGATCGCTTCGCCCACGACCCTCAGCGGAGAATCGAGCAGGAGATCGTGTACCCGATGGATCGAGCCGGCGATCGTATTCTCGATCGGGGCGAGAGCGAAGCGGGCGCGGCCGGTCTCTGCCGTTCGAAACATTTTCTCGAAGTCGGGGCAGGGGACGATGCGCGCCCGCGATCCGAAGAGCGATCGGACGGCCAGCTCCGAGAACGCGCCGCGCTCTCCCTGGATCGCGACACTCAATGACCGGGTCGTCAGCCTGCCACTCTTCGCTTTCCGCTTCATCGCCGGTCCGGTGATCCGTCTTCACCACCCGGTTCCGCGGGCCGGTCCGCGGCCTCGAGGCGACGCTCGAGGATCCTGTCCGGGTCGAACCCTTCAATCCTGAGATAGTGAGCGGATGCTTCGAGCAATGCCTCGTCCGGCACGAGTCCTACGATCTCGCTGCCGACGATCGTCACGCCGTGGCGGGACGCCTCGCTGCGGACCATCTCGAACACGCGGTGAATCGGGGTCTTGCGGAAGTTCGTGAGGTTCATCGAGACCTGCGCGATGTCACGTTCCTCGAGGCGCACCCCCATCGCCTTGACGTATCGGAGACCGCCGCTGCTGTGGCGCACCGCCCTGGCGATGGCGCCGGCGATCTCGACATCCGGCGTGGAGAGGTTGATGTTGTAGGCGATCAGAAATTCGCGTGCGCCGACGGCGACGCATCCGCCCGTCGCGTGCACGCGCCCGGGTCCGAAGTCCGGCGTCCAGAGTGGGTCGCCAATCTTGTCGGGGAAGCCCTCGAAGCCACCCTTGCGGATGGCGGCCAGGTTGCGCCGATGATCGGCGGATGCGGCCGCCTCGTAGAGATACACCGGCAGGGCGTGTTTGGCCGCGATCGACTCGCCGAGCCTGCGGGCGAGGCTGACGCACTCCTCCATCGTGATGTTCCTGATTGGGATCAGCGGCATGACATCGACCGCTCCCATGCGGGGATGCCCCCCCTCATGCCTGGTCAGATCGATGCGCTCGAGACAGATCGCGACCAGGGCCTCCAGCCCCTCGAGCACGGCGTCGGGCTCCCCGGCGAGCGTCAGCACCGAGCGATTGTGGTCGGCGTCCGAGGAGAGATCGAGCACCCTGACGGGACCGCTGGAGCGCACGCGATCGACGATGGCATCGATCACATCCTGCCGACGGCCCTCGCTGAAATTCGGCACGCTCTCGATGATCGGCATTAACTCCTCCCGCCGCGTGGCGGCGGTTCGTTCACGATCGGTCGGCCTCGGTTCCCACGATGGCGGAGACGAGCGCGGCGGGATCATGCTGCAACTCTCCGTCCCAGGCGTCCGCGAGACGCACGGCCAGACCGCCCCCTTCCTCCTCGATCCGTCGATCGAGAGGATCGAGATAGGCGGTCTCGCTGGCGGCCTTCTGGCGCTCGAGCCCGTCGCGCGCCAGCTGCACCAGCTCGATCAGCAGATCGCGCACACTGACGCCCCGCTTCCCGGCCCCGCGCCGGGATCCGGCCAGGGTCGCGCCCATCCCGTCGCGGCAGATGCGCGCCAGCAGCTCGTCCCGTTCCTGGAAGGACATATCGCGCACGAGCGCCCACGAGGCGGCGCGGGAGGTGTCATCGTAGAGCAGCCCCTTCCAGAGAGCCGCCAGGGCGATACACGTCTCCGGCGTGCCGGAATCGCACCCCCGCATCTCGATGTACTGCTTGAGGCGGACCTCGGGAAACAGCGTGGTCATGTGCATCGTGAAATCGGCGTAAGTCGCGTGAGTGCCCTCGAATCCGTCACGGATGAATGTCCTGAACGTCGTGCGGCCGCCGGCGACCCAGCGTCCATCGCGCACCACGAAGAACATCGGGATGCCGAGCGCGTATTGAAGATAATCTGAGAAGCCCGTCTCTTCCCGGAACACGAACGGCAGAAGGCCGCAGCGATCCGGATCGGTGTCTCGCCATACCCAGGATCGGTAGCTCTGGAAGCCGTTACGGCGGCCCTCAGTCAGCGGGGAGTTGGCGTAGAGGGCGGTGACGAGGGGGGAGAGTCCCATCGCAATACGGAGCTTTTCGACGGCGTCCGCTTCGTCCGCGTAGTCGAAGTTCACCTGGATGCAGGCGGTGCCCTTCATCATGGCGTGCGCCAGCGATCCGCGGGTCGGGAGGTAGTCGCGCATGATGGCGTACCGTCGTTTCGGGATCCACGAGATCTCAGCGAGCGGGCTGATCGGGTGGCTCCCGATCCCCAGCCAGGCGATGCCGAGGGGCCGGGAGACTTCCTCGACCTCGGACACGAAATCGAACAACTCGCGCCGCGCCTCGGCGAGAGTGGAGTGGACGGCTCCGGAGAGCTCCATCTGTCCGCCGGGCTCGAGGGTGACGCTGGAGGTGTCACGCGTCAGCGACAGGATCCGCCCCGACTCGTCGTGCGGCGACCAGCCCCGGGTGTCGGCCAGCGTCTTCAGAATCGTCTCGACCGAAGCCTCCCCCTCGTAGGGGATGGCGCGGCCCGTATCGCGGAATACGCCGAAGCGTTCGTATTCCACACCGATCCCCCACCGCTCGCGCGGCCGGGCGCCGCGGCGGAAGTATTCGAGCAGATCCTCTTCGTGAGTGATGACCGTTTCGGGATCCATCCTGCCTCCGGGAGGCCGTCATCTTATCACCAACGGGAAGGGGCTCACGGGGTGTGCGGGGGTTCGGGGAGGTGCGTCGTTCCGGGGGGTGGAGACCCGGGCAGTTTCTAGATGGGATCTCCGGGGAGCCGGCCCGAGGCGCGCCAGTCCTCGTAGCGAAGCATGTACCGACGGATCACTTCATCGGCCGGCAGCCCCATGCAGCGGCTGTATTCGCGCAGGAACCCGCGGACGAACACCGGCGCCGGTAGATCTCCGAATTGCTCCCGCTCGATCGAATCGAGGTGAGCGGGACGAACCTTCGTTTCCTCAGCGATCGCATCGAGAGTCAGCCCGAGACCCTTGCGCACATCGCGGAGCTGGGCGCCGGTTGACGGGACGGGGCGTGCCGGTGCTGGCTCGATTGGCTCCGTCGCGTCGCGGGGGGACGGGTTCGCGGGTGCTGCTGCGGCATCGCCTCCGGGGACGCTGTCGGCGGAGTCGCTCGCAGCCTCCTCCGTGGCGGAAGCGGTCACGTTCTCCTCGGGGACGGCGGGCGGTGCCGGAGACGGCGTCGCTTCCCGACCGTCCGGTTCGGGCATATCGGCCTGCTGGACGAGACCGCTGATCCGCATCTGCTGATCGTACGTGGCGCGGCTCTCCAGGAAGATGAGAGTCCGATAAGCCGCCTCGATGCGCGCCAGCATCTCCCGCAGGCCCTGGGCCTCGAGGACGGGAGAGAGGTGGGTCGTCTCGGGATCGAAGGTTTTCTTCAGGAGCTGGTAGGCCGACTGCACTTCCTTGGGGGTCGCCTTCGGCGCCACTTCGAGAACCCGATAGTGATCGATCGCCTCGAGATCCTCCCATTCCTCATCCGGTTCGCCCCGGGGAGCCTCGGAGATGCTGAACAGGCGGTTGACGGTTCCCGATATCGCCCGGGTCGCCGCCGCGTTCGGGTACTGCTGTGAGAGCGAGCGGCGTTTCTGCGCCGACTTCAGCACGGACAGATCGTGCTCGATGATCCCGGCGATGTGCACCGGCAGACCGAAACACTTGCGAAAACCGCTGGCCAGTGAGCCAGCGGCCTCCTCGTCGGCAGGACTCCGGACCTGGTTGAGAATCAATTCCAGCCGGGTGGCGCGGACGACCTCCGCGACGCGTTCCCGGGCCTCGGCGTCGATCGCGCCGAGGCGCTTCATGAAGGCGCGGAACGGCAGATGTCTCGGATCATGGCCCTCCTCGCGGATGCGTGCTTCGAGGTTCGCCAGCGCTTCGCCCGTGAGGGCACGGGTGAGACACCACTGCAGATAGCTCTGCGCGAACATATAGACCGACTCGAGGGCCGTCGGCTCGGGTGTGACAACCAGGATGCCGAGCGTCGCCTCGGCGAACGCGGCGATTGAGGCCCGGGAGCGGCCCGAGCCGCAGTCGACGATGATGAAGTCCGCTGACAGGGAGGGGAACTGCTCCACGACCTGCCGGACGAATGCCACGGGGTCATCACGCAGTTCGGCTCGTTGCATGCCGCCGACCAGGCGCAACTGGCCGGTCGTCGTCTCGCAGGCCAGCTCCGACAGCGCCAAAGACTTACCCCCCGCGAGATCGCCGAGTGAACGGGGCAGGCGCTGATAGCCGAGATAGGAGTGCAGGTTGCTGCCCTGAAGATCGAGGTCGACGAGCACGACGCGGCGGCCCGATCGAGCCAGCTGAACACCGAGGTTCGCCGCCAGGAGCGAACGCCCGGCTCCGCCCTTGCCGCCGGCAAGCGCCCAGATCGCCTGACGGCGCTCGCGCTGGGGCGCTTCCAGGGTCGTTGATCCGTCCGGAATTTCGGTGGAACTTTCGATCGACATCACGCGACCTTCTCCGACGTCTCGCGTTCCTGGAATTCCTGGCCGTCGAATGAGATCAGCCGGGGTTTCTCGTCGACCATCGTGGCCAGGTTCACCGGCCGGCCCCAGATCCGCTGGATGTTCTTCAGTGTCTCGCGCGCGTAATCCTGCTTCAGCTCGATCCCCTCGTACCTGTGTGAGACGAGCAACTCCCCCTTGTTCTGGTAGTTGCCGTCTTCCACATAGATAAACGGCTGTCCGAAGTTGGTCAGCTGAAAGAGGAGACGCTGTTTCACCTGCTTGAAATCACGATCGCTGATCTGGTACATGCCGGTCTTGGGGTTGTAGTCGTAGATGAACATCTTGTGTTCACGACAGAAGTCTTCGGTGAGGTAGTTGTCGATGAAGGTGACATCGTTGCAGAGGCGACGCACCTCGTAGATCTTGTCGCGGCCCTGCCCCATTTTCTTGTCCCAGGCCTGGCGTTGGACCAGATCCTCGCAGTCGTCGAACTCCTTGCCGTAGCGCCCCTTGTTCCAGCGATCCTCGATGTCGCGATACAGCTCGACTCCCAGCTTGTAGGGGTTGAGGCGCCCCGAACGTCCGCCGAGCGTGCCCGAGTGGTGATCGGCATAGTCGATGATCTCGGCGTCGGTGAGAATCCTCTCCGTCATCATCTTGGAGTGCCAGTAGGTCGCCCAGCCCTCGTTCATGATCTTGGTCTGACCCTGGGGAGCGAAGTAGTAGGCCTCGTCGCGGACGATCGACAGGATGTCATGCTGCCAGTTCTCCAGCGGCGCGCCCTCCAGTAGGAATTTCAGCACATCCTTCACGGGCGATTCGGGGAATCGCTTCTTGCGGCGCGATTCCTCTTCCATCTTCTTCTCCTGGCGCGCGATATGCTCAGGCGGATTGATGAAGTTGTCCATGTACGACTTGCTCTTCAGCCGTCGCACCGCACGCCGCGGTTCCTGGTCGGAATGGTCTGCGCCGGGCCTCTCGCGAACAATGAACGGTGCATGGGGATCGAACAAATTTTCGAGCGACAGGCAGGTGTCGATGAAGTTCTCGACCTTTTCGACGCCGTGAGCTTCCATATACCGTCGCACGCGCGTCGCGTGGTTGGCGATCTCGTCCATCATCTTCCGGTTGGTCTTGGAGAACGAGAGGTTGTTCTTGAAGAAATCGCAGTGAGCGTACACGTGGGCCATGACGAGCTTCTGGTCGACCGTGGCGTTGCACTCCAGAAGGTAGGCATAGCAGGGGTCGTTGTTAATGACCATCTCGTAGATCTTGGAGAGCCCGTACGAGTAAGACTTCGACAGGTGCTCGAATTCCATGCCGAACCGCCAGTGCGGATAGCGGGTTGGAAAGCCGCCGTACGAGGCAACCTGGTTGAGGCTCTGGTAGTCGAGCATCTCGAAGAGGACGGGGAAGAAATCGAGCCCGTAGGAGCGGGCGTATCCCTCAATGTCCTCCTGGAGGGCCAGCAGCTCGCGGGACAGGGTCGCCACGGCCTAGCGCCCCCGTCCGAGAAAATCTTTGATCGATTGGTAGATCCCTTCCTTATTTTCAATCTTGGACAGGGCCATCCGCTCGTCCTCCGGGAACGACTCTTTGAGATCGACCAGGAACTGACCCGTGCCGTAAGGGCTTTCGACCTGCCCGTATGAGAACAGGTTCACGCGCGAGAGGATCTTGTCCTTGAGGATCGTGACGCACTCTTCCGTGTCGCCCTGGGACCAGTTGTCGCCGTCCGAGAAGTGGAAGCAGTAGATGTTCCACTCGTCCGTCGGGTAATCGGCCTCCATGAGTTTCAGGCACAGCCGGTAAGCGGCGGAGATGACGGTTCCGCCCGACTCGCGCGTGTGGTAGAAGGTCTCGCGATCCACCTCACGCGCCTCGGCATCGTGAATGACGTAACGGATTTCAACGCCTTTGTACTGGTGTCTCAGCCAGGTGTCGATCCAGAACGACTCGATGCGGACGATCTCCTTCTGTTCCTCGCCCATTGATCCCGAAACGTCCATCATGTAGATCACGGCGGCATTGGCCTGCGGGATGGTGCTGCTCTTCCATGACCGGAACCGTTTGTCCTGGCGGATCGGGATCAGAATCGGATTGTCCGGAGAGTAAGTCCCGGTCGAGATCGCGCGTTTGAGTGTTTCTTTGTAGGTCCGCTTGAAGTGTCGCAGCGTCTCCGGTCCGTAGCGGGATATTCCGGTGTACTTGTCGCGGGAGGAGGCGACGTTCTTGCGGCCCCGTGGCTGGATTTTCGGCAATTCGAGTTCTTCGCCGAGCATTTCGGCCAGTTCCTCGAGAGAGATATCGACCTCGAGCAGGTGGTCGGCCGGCTGGTTCCCGGCGCCGCCCTTGCCGCCCTCTCCCTCGCCGGTACCGAGCACCGTTCCGACGGCGCCGTCACCCTGGCCGACACCGCCCGTCTGCTTGTGGCCATAGACGAACTGCGGGATGTGGATCTGGGGGAGGGGAATCGAGATGAGGTCCTTGCCGCGCCGGCCGATCAGTTCGCCACTGCTGATGTACTTCTTCAACTCTTTCTTGATGCGGCCGCGAACGATCTGCCTGAAACGATTGTGGTCCTGCTCGATGCGGAGGATCATCGGCAGTGTGCCTCCGAAAAAAACGCCCCTCCAGAACCGCGACGAACGATGCGCCGCGACCCTGACGGGGCCTCGTCTTTGTCAGCGCTCAGTCGCGCGCGTCACCCCGGGCGAAAATGCTAGCGACGTAGTTCAGCACATCGGTGGCGCAAATGTCGCAGTAGCTGTAGTCCTTCTTCAGTCGGCTCTTCACGACGTCGATCTTCTCCTGAGTGTCCTTGTCGACTACCGTCGAGACCAGCGACGTCAGCTTGATCGAGTCCTTCTGGTCCTCGAACAGCTTCAGCTCGAGCGCCTTGTGCAGCCGCTCGTTGGTCCGGTAGTTGAAGGTCTTGCCCTCCACCGCGAGGGCCCCGATGTAGTTCATGATCTCGCGACGGAAGTCGTCCTTGCGATTGTCGGGGATGTCGATCTTATCCTCGATCGAGCGCATCAGCCGCTCGTCGGGCTCCTCGTCCTGGCCCGTGTACTTGTTACGCACGCGCTCCTTCTGCGTGTAGGCCTTGACGTTGTCGATGAAGTTACTGCACAGACGCCCGATCGCTTCCTCATCGGCCGAGATGGCGCGCTGCACCTCATTCTTGGCGACGTCTTCGTACTCCTGCTTCACCACACCGAGCAGATCGCGATAGCGCTTGCGCAGCTCCTCCGAGGTGAGGAGGGAGTGGTGCCTCAAACCCGACTCCAGCTCGTTCAACACCATAAACGGATTGATGCAGCCCTCGCCCTTGCCGGAGACGAGTGAGTTGCTGATCTTGTCCTGGATATATCGGGGTGAGATACCGTCCATCCCCTCGCGAGTCGCCTCCTTACGCAGCTCCTTGACGTTGTCCTCCGTGAACCCGGGCAGCGTCTTGCCGTTGTAAAGACGGAGCTTCTGCATGAGCGTGAGGTCGGCCTTCTTGGGCTCCTCGAGCCTCGTCAGAACCGCCCACATCGCGGCCATCTCGAGCGTATGGGGGGCGATGTGCTTGCCGCGGATCCGTCCGGGGTTGTAATCCTTTTCGTAGATTTTGATTTCCTCAGTCAGCTTCGTGATGTACGGCACGTCGATCTTGACCGTCCGATCCCGCAGCGCTTCCATGAACTCGTTGTGCTGCAGCTTGCGGTACTCGGGCTCATTCGTGTGACCGATGATCACCTCGTCGATGTCGGTCTGCGCGAACTTCTTCGGCTTGATCTTGTGCTCCTGTGATGCGCCCAGGAGGTCGTACAGGAACGCCACGTCCAGCTTGAGAACCTCGATGAACTCAATCAATCCACGATTGGCGACGTTGAACTCGCCGTCGAAATTAAAGGCGCGCGGATCGGAATCGGAACCGTACTCGGCGATCTTGCGGTAGTTGATGTCCCCCGTCAGCTCGGTCGAGTCCTGGTTCTTCTCGTCCTTCGGCTGGAAAGTACCGATCCCGACGCGATCCTTTTCGGAGAGAATTAGCCGCCGGACGCGGATCCTGGAGACGATCTTCGTCCAGTCGCCGCCGTACTCTAGGGTCAGCTCCTTATAGTGCTGGCGACAGCTCGGGCACAGCTCGCCCTCGATGGAGACGCGCTCCTGCTCCGGTTTGTCTTCGTTCAGCATCCGGAGGACTTCCGCGCGCAGCTCGGCCGGCACCAGGTGCAGGGGTTCCTCGTTCATCGGACAGGGGATGACTAGGGGCGAGCCATCGGTGCTCTTACGCAGCCCGTCATGATCCAGCACCCAGGCGTAGGTGTAGAGAGCCCCCTCGGGGATCTTGGAATAGTCTTCGAGCCCCTTCTTCAGCGCCCGGACGATAGTCGATTTGCTGGAGCCGACGGGACCGTGCAGAAGCAGGACGCGTTTCTCGGTGCCGTAGTGCTGCGCGGCCGACTTAAACACGTTGACGAGCTTCATCAGCGGGATGTCGAGGCCAAACACGGCGTCGAGGCCACCGCGATCCTGATCGTCGAAGAAATTGTAGTGGACGATTTTCTTCTTGTACTCGAAGTACTCCCTCGTTCCCTTCGTCAGGATCATGTCGTACATCCGCTGGAACGCGGTGCGCGTCACCTTGGGATTGTGACGCACGATCTGGAGATACTCTTCGAAGCTGCCTTCCCAGTGCTGATCGCGGAAGCCGCGCAGGTCCTGCAGTCTTCCGATCATCTGGACGATCTCAGAACCTGTAGGCCCGCTCGCCACCGGTTTCACCTCCTGCGGTCTTTCGCTGTTAGGATTCGAGGGATGCGAGGTATCTTTCTGATAGGCCATAACTTCCCCCATCTTCGGCCAGTCTGACGACTAATATAGGGCCGAGTCAAGGAATTGTCAAAAGGATCTGACAATTTTGGTCGGTCATAACTCAGCGTCGCTCCAGACGGGTGTTTCGTGACCCTTGCGATCCGTACGCGAGGTCGCCGCCGCCCGGTTTTGTTGACAGTTTCGGCGCTTTGTCGTTAACATCCGCCCGAAATGAAGAGGGGGTCAGTGGATCCGCTCGACTCCAGCGACACACCGCAAATCGGGATCAGGAAGGTCCTCGACGACCCATCGCTGCGCGGTGTGCGCTTCATCCAGGCCATTGCAACGATCGGCGCTCGGCATTCCGCCGACGCGTTCCGGATCAGTCTGTGCGCACTGACCGGTCTCGATCTTCCGGAAGACGATGCCCGGGCCGCGCTGGCGGAGTGCGACCGTAACCGTGATCGCCTCGAGACTGAACTGGGCCGGGATCCGGGGCTCGATGTTGCCGTTGCTGACCATCTGCAATCGGGCGCGGGGCCGATGCTCGATTCTCCGGTCGAGCTGACAGGACGCGAGGCGATGCCCGCGTCCTCCCCGTTCGGCTCCGGAGAGGGGTTCCTCGACATCCTCGAAGCCGAATTGCTGCGGGCCGAGCGGTTTGATCGATCCCTGGCGCTGGCGCTCTTCTCACCCGACTCCGGTGATCCGGCGATGCTGATCCACCGGGGGCTCTCGATCGCTCGGGAGGTCGCGCGGGACACCGATTCCCTCGCTCCCATCGATCTCGATCGACTGGCGGTACTGTTCCCGTGCACCGGCGAGGAAGGCGCCCGTCTGGCCGCCGGTCGGCTGCTCGATCGACTGTCGGTGACGACCGGAACGACATGGAGCGTCGGGATCTCCGAGCGTAAGGGCGGGCCGGGCGGAATGACGGAACTGATGCGTGAGGCAGCACTCTCGCTGTCCGCGGCGCGTTCCGCGGGCGGAGGGCTGGTCCGTGCTCACCGGAGGGAACGACGCGTGCATCCACGCAGGCGGCCGGGCAGCGCGATCATCGGTCGGGTGCGGGACGCGGACGGGGCGGACCGAGCGGCCCCTCCGGATCGCGCGGCCCCCTCGAATCGCGTGAATCTCGAGGATCTGTCGCTTGGTGGGGCGCGACTCGTGAGCAGGAGGGATATCGCCACGGGGACGGATGTCGTTCTCGCCCTGCGCGAATCGTCCGCGCTGCCGC
>JAZGDH010000165.1:0-3272 GCA_036477555.1 Acidobacteriota bacterium | reverse complement strand
GGACTAATATCACTGGCGAGGGCCCCATCGGTCCGCCGGACCAGGTGCCCCTCAGGATCAACGACGCCCAGTGTCCATAACGGGGAGCCGAATGCCCCCCTCGCAAGAAGACCCGCCCGACACCGAGAGCCTGCATCCCGGGCGTCCGTCCACCTGTCCGAACTGCGGAGCAAAGATCCTCGACCGCGCCGCCGGATGCCTCCGGTGCGCCGCCACGGACTCCCTCGGGGAGGTGGCGACGCAGGGCGCGCGATCCGCCTCCGTCCCGAAGGAGATTGCCGGCTACCGCGTGGTGCGCGAGCTGGGCGCGGGTGGGATGGGGACCGTCTACGAGGCATACGATCAGGAGATGAACCGCCCCGTCGCGCTGAAGGTCCTGTCGCGGCATCTGTCGGAGTCGGCCAAGGCGGATGCCCGTTTCGCCCGGGAGGCATGGATCGGCGGGAGGCTCAATCACGTGAACCTCGTCAGGGTGTATGGAAGGGGCGAGTGGCAGGAGCTGAGCTACTACTCGATGGAGCTGGTCGGTGGCGGTTCGCTCCACGATGTCATCACCCGCATGAAGCGCGACGGGAGGGACGAGACGCGCGGCCTCGAGTTCGGCTCACGGGAGTACCTGACCTGGGCGATCGGCAAGATCATCGATGCGGCGCGTGGCCTCGATTACGCTCATCGTCGGGGTGTGGTCCATCGCGATATCAAGCCGATGAACATTCTCCTGGGGACCGATCCGGAGGTGGTGAAGATCGCGGACTTCGGCCTCGCCATCGACTCCGAGTCGACGCGCCTGACGACCGTCGGCAGGATGCTCGGGACCGTGGCGTACATGTCGCCGGAGCAGATCCGGGGCCGCCACGACGAGATCGGTGTTCGCACCGACATCTATGCCCTCGGCGTCACCTTGTTCGAAATGCTGACGCTCGAGCTGCCTTACGCAGGAAAGACGCAGCAGCTCTACCTGAACGCCGTCATGTCATCGCAGCACAAGCGCCTGACGCGGCTCAACAAGAGGGTCGGCAGGGATCTCGAGATCGTCCTCAACAAGGCTCTCGAGAAGAAGGCAAAAGATCGCTACGCCACCGCCGGCGAGCTCGCGGAGGATCTGGAAAACGTCCTCCACTTCCGACCGATCCGTGCCAGGCCGCCGACTCCGCCGGCCAAGCTCCTGAAGTGGACTCGGCAGAAACCGATGCAGGCGACCCTGGCCGCCGTCCTGATCCTCGGCGTCCCCGCTCTCTCCTGGCTTTCCGTACGCTTCGTCCAGCACCGGAATCTGCTTGGGCAGGTCGAGCTGGAGCGTCTCTGGGAGGATGCGCGCCGGATGATGCATGAGGAGTTCTACCCTCAAGCCGTGGTGAAGCTCACCGCGATTTTGGCCTCCCAGCTGCGGAACCCGGAGGCTCTGCGCGAGCGCGCCCTCTGCTACGCGAAGCTCGCTGAGGATGAGACAGTCGCCAATCGCCGCGCTGAGTACGAGAGCCTTGCGCTGGGGGACATCTCCGCCGTCATCGATCAGATTCCCGACGCATCATGGCCCTACCGGGTCCGCGCCCAGATCCTCGCGTCGATCGGACGGGCCGACGAGGCACGGGAGGACGAGGAGGCGGCCGGACGTCTCCGGGCCGCATCGCCTGGCATCGACGATCTGCACGCCGAGGGTCTCCTGGCCTACATGGCGGGCGATTACCAGAGGGCGGTGGATCAATTCACCGATCTCATCGTGATGCAGCCGGACGCCGTGCTGGCCCGCGGCACTCGGGCCCTGGCGTATGAGAGGCTCGGGGACCGAATTCGGGCCCGTGCCGACTATGAGGTCGTCACGGCTCTGAACCCGGACAATTTCTATCCACACTACCGTCTCGGCAGAATGCTGACGCGTGCGGGGGAGATCGCGGAGGGGGAGGCCCGCCTCAGGCGCGCTCTGGAGCTGGCGCCGGAGAATCCACATGTCTATGATGCGCTCTCGGTGACTTTAATCCGGCAGGCGAGGATGAAGGCCGAGCGGGACGACCCGGACGCCGCGCTGGCGAGCTACCGCGAGGCCGAGAGGCTGCTGCGAAGAGCTCTCGAGATCGATCCCGATTTTCCCTCGGCGCACAGCAACCTGGGCGCGATGCTCGTCGACATGAACCTGCTGATGAAGTCCCCGAGCGCCGCGCCCGTCCAGGAGGCGATGCGCCACTACGATCGCGCCATCACCCTCTGGAAAACCCCCGGCAGCGAATCGGCCCCGCGTGGCCCGGGCTACGGCGAAGCGCTGATCAACCGGTGCGACGGGCTGATCGAGCTCCGGGATGTCGATCGGGCTCTCGCGGCATGCCGGCAGGTGACCGAGTTCCTGCCGGAGGATCCGGACACCTTCTACAATCTGGCCGGCGCCTACGCGCTCGCGAACCGCATCGACGAGGCCCTGGATGCGCTGGAGCGAGATTTCACCCTCGGTGACACGGACCATGAATACCTGGCGAGCGATCCGTGGTTCGAGCCGCTCCGGGAGGATCCTCGCTTCACGTCCCTCCTCGACAGGATGAAGCGGGCCGCCTCGGAGGAGGCCGGCGGTTGACCGTGCCCGCTGTTTGAATTGGTGGTCTCCCGTTCCCCTCTGTACCGTAGCGTGCTGGAATCGACCGATGATTACCGATCGAAAATGGAAGATGCTGCGCGAGAGGATGGACAACCTCGGAATCCTCGAGGAGGATCTGGAGGAAAAATTCATCCGCAGCTCCGGACGGGGAGGCCAGCACGTCAACAAAACGAGCACGTGCGTCATGCTCCATCACCGTCCGTCCGACCTGCAGGTCAAGTGTCAGATGATGCGGTCGCAGGTGGAGAACCGCTACCAGGCGCGCCGCATCCTGTGCGAAAAACTCGAAGAAAAGCAGCTGGGAGAGAGAAGCGAACGAGCCCGAAGGCGGCACAAAATCCGCGCCCGGAAACGGAAGCGAAGCAGGCGCGCGAAAGAGAAAATACTTCGCGACAAAAAGATCCAATCGCAAAAGAAGAAACTCCGGATGGAGCCGGATTCCTGATCTCCCTCCGATGCGAACGGTCTCAAGACGGGCCCGGCACATCCGGCGAAAGCCGACACGCCCTCTTTCGTCGCTCAACGCACGCGCAGTGGTAACCCCTACCGCTGACGGGACAAGTCCGGGATGATCCCCGTAATGTCTCTGTGCAGCTGCGGTTGTTAATCCAGATGCCCGCGGTCCGAGTCGCCCATCTCGATACCGCCGCGGGGGAAGTACTCCTTCCAGCGCCGCGTCACGAGCGCG
>JAZGDH010000164.1:0-2915 GCA_036477555.1 Acidobacteriota bacterium | reverse complement strand
TCCCCGCGACCTGCGGGTTGACCCGGACATCGAGAAGAGACGGATCGAGGTCGATCGCCTTCTGATAGCTGTCGATCGCTCGTGAGTACTTGCCCTGAGCGTCGTAGACGCTTCCTAAATTGTAATGAGCCATCGCGTAGGCGGGAGCGATCCTGATGGCGAGCTTGAACGCCTTCTTCGCCGCGCCATACCGCTGCAGAGCCTGGTTCGCCACCCCGACGTTGTTCGCGAGCCGCGCCGATTCCGGGTCCATTCCCTGCGCCCACTCGAAATGGGCCAGCGCCTCCTCGAGGCGCCCGGCGTGGAGCAGCAGGTTCCCGTATTCGTTGTGCAGGAACGGCACCCCCGGATGCCGGGCAATCTTGTCCGCCAGGGCCTCCAGGCTCAGCAGATTCGTCTTGTCAGGGTTCGCCAGTGCGATCGCTTCGAGGGCGGCCGTGCGATCGCCGGGCGTGGGGCGTGCCGTCACGGAGGCGTCGGTAGAGGGGATCGGACGCGGGGGAGTCGCCTCGGCCTGTGAGGACGGGTCGCTCTCGTCCGGGCGGGGCTCTTCTGTCGCTTCGGCTGCCGGAACGATCGATACGCCGGGGCCGGCGAACATTAAAAAAGATGCTGCGAGAACGGCCGCGAGGGCCGCAGGGCGCTGCGTCAAGAAACGACTCCTAGCGAATCGGTTTCGCCTTGATGCTGACCTTCTTGTCCTTGCATTGTATCTTAAAGTCGATCGCCTCGCAATTGCCTTTTCCCTTGAGGGCCGCAGCATGCTTGTCGATCTCGCGCGCGAAGGCATCGAAGCTCGGCCTTTTCTTGTCGCCGGCGTTCTCCTTGGCGGTGATGAAGCTCTGGTAGAGACTCTTGAGTGACGCCTCGTCCCGCCGGCCGATCGGGATGCGCCAGGAGTCCGGCTTCGTACCGGGGGTACGCCCCCGGGGGGTCCGTGCGCTCGCGCCGACGGGTGGCCGGAACGTGCCGCCGGTCTCGGTGCGGGCGGCCTTGTGCGCCGCTCGTGTGGCGAGCGGATGAATGCGCGGACCCTCCTCCCGTTTGCGGACTCCCTTGTTCCACAGTTCACTGAACGCGCGAAACTTGTTCACGAGGGCGTTGTAGAGGAACCGATCCGCCGAGTTGCGCATCGGAACACCCTCGAATTGCCTGATCGCCTTCTTGACCATGTCCCGCTGATCGTTCGGGGGCCGGCGTGAGGATCCGATGAAGTAGAGATCGTACTGGATCTTGAGCTTGCGGATATCGCTCTCGATCCGCTTGAGCTGCTCTCCGAGGGGCTCGGTTTCGACAGGTGACATGTGGGCCTCGAGACGAATATAAGGTGCTCCGCACCCGAATTCAAAAGGCCGTAACTTTGACAGCGCTTCGAGCGGTATGTTAAATGTCTCTCCTGTGGGCACTTGCGCCCCGATTGCATTTTTGTTCTCTCAGTCGTATCAAAGATTTACGGGGTTCGGATGCCGTCATCCCGCCGCAACTCCACATTCCCGATGAAAAACGGGCCGCGGAAGGGGGGAGCGGGCCTCAGGGCGCTGCCGCAGATGAGCGCCCTTCTGGAGCGCCCTGCGGTCCGGGATCTGATCTCCCGGGACGGAAGACGTCTCGTCACGGCGCTGTTGCGTGAGCGCCTCGAGACACTGCGGGCCGGCCTGAAGCGCGGCAGCCTCGATCGGGCCGCCCTGGAGGAAGCGCTCGTCGATCTGACCCCATGGGTGGACCGGGAGACGCGCCTGCGCACCCGTTCGACCCTGCGCCCTGTGATCAACGCGACGGGGGTCGCCCTGCACACCAACCTGGGCCGGGCGCTTCTTTCGCAGGAGGCGGCCGGCCGGGTGGCGGCGGTGGCGCGGGCCTACACGACCCTCGAATACGATCTGAAGACCGGACGGCGCGGTTCGCGCGGCGTCCACCTCGAACGCCTCTTCGGACTTCTCTTTCCCGGGCGCGCCGTCCACGTCGTCAACAATAACGCCGCGGCCGTTCTCCTGGCGCTGAACACGCTGGCGGAGAACAAAGAGGTCGTCGTCTCGCGGGGGGAGCTGGTCGAGATCGGCGGCTCGTTCCGCATTCCCGACATCATGGCCCGCAGCGGGGCGGTGCTGCGCGAGGTCGGGACGACGAATCGGACCCGCCCCGGCGACTACGCGCGCGCCATCGGCAAGTCGACCGGGCTGCTCCTGAAGGTGCATCCGAGCAACTATAAGATACGTGGCTTCACTGCCGAGGTTCCGCTCGGTGAGATCGTTCGTCTCGGGAGGCGGCGCAGGATTCCGGTGATGATCGATCAGGGCAGCGGCAATCTGAGCGATCTGACCCGGCGCGGCATCCGGGGAGAGGCCACCGTTCAGGAGGCGATCGCGGCCGGGGCCGATGTCATCTGCTGCAGCGGCGACAAGCTGCTCGGTGGTCCGCAGGCCGGCATCCTGATCGGACGGACGGCGCTGATCAGGAAGATGCGCGACAATCCCCTCAGCCGGGCGCTCCGGATCGACAAGATGACGTACGCGGCGCTGGAGGCGACACTTCACCACTACGTGAAGGGGGATGCGCCGGAGAGCGTGCCGGTGGTCCGGATGCTCTCCCTCGAAGCCGGCGTCGTCGAGCGGCGGGCACGCGCCGTGATGGAGGATATCGGCGGACGTGCAGGCGGGCGGCTCAATCTGTCGATACGCTCCGGCGCTTCATTGACGGGAGGCGGCTCGGCCCCCGGGGAAGGATTGCCGACGGCGCTCCTGGAGGTCCGTTCCGGAACGCTTTCCGCCCGCGCGCTGGAGGAGCGGCTGCGCCGCCACGATCCGCCCGTCATCAGCCGGATCGAGAGGGGGAGGGTGCTGCTCGACCTGCGCACCGTGCTCGAAGAGCAGGACCGGACGATCGCCGACGCCCTGGTCGCGGCCGCCGACTGACGG
>JAZGDH010000163.1:0-6387 GCA_036477555.1 Acidobacteriota bacterium | reverse complement strand
GGCGTGGCCCGGGGGCTCGCGCTCGCGCGAACGGTGCGTGAGACGGGACGAAGCGTCCTCGTTGATCCGGTGCTGCATAGAAGCCTCAAGTCGCAGATGCGGCGCGCCAATGATCTGCGAGCGCGATTCGTACTGATCATCGGTGAGGAAACGGCGGGGGAGCGGACAGTGACGCTCAAGCGGATGAGCGACGGCTCCCAGGAGGAGATTGACGAGCGCGAGATCGCTATCAGGATGGAGGCCCTGGCCGATGGCCGATAGGAGACCGGGATCGAGACGCACGGACACGTGTGGCGCGCTGCGAGCGGGCGACGCGGGTCGCGACGTCGTCCTGCTCGGATGGGTCGCCACCGTCCGCGATCATGGCGGGCTGCTCTTCGTCGACCTGCGCGATCGCTACGGGATCACGCAGGCGGTCTTCAATCCGGAATCCTCGCCCGAGCCGTTCGCCATCGCGAAGAGCCTGAGGTCCGAGTTCGTGCTTGGTATTGCGGGTACGGTGGTCCGCAGGACGGACGATAACTGCAATGCCGACCTCGCCACCGGCGAGATTGAGGTGCAGGTGTCGTGCGCCGAGATCCTGAATACGTCGGAGCCGCTGCCCTTTCCGTTGACCGACGACACCGAGACGTCCGAGGAGGTGCGTCTTAGATATCGATACCTCGATCTGCGACGCCCGATCCTGCAGCGGCGCCTCATGATCCGCCACCGCGTGCTTCTGGCCACCAGGAAGTATTTCGATTCGCACGACTTCCTGGAGATCGAGACACCGATGCTGACCCGGAGCACCCCGGAAGGGTCTCGCGAATACCTGGTTCCTTCCAGGATCAATCCCGGTCGTTTCTATTCGCTCCCCCAGTCCCCCCAGATTCTGAAGCAGTTGCTGATGATCTCGAGTTTCGACAGGTATTTTCAGATCGCCAGGTGCTTCCGTGACGAGGACCTGCGCTCCGATCGGCAGCCGGAATTCACCCAGATCGACGTGGAGATGTCGTTCACCGATCCGGAGATGATTTATGGACTCGTGGAAGGGCTCATGGAGTCGATCTTCCACGCCGCCGGGCTGACGCTCCGGGGTCCATATCCGCGGATCACCTATCGCGAGTCGATGGAACGATTCGGCAGCGACAAGCCGGATACGCGATTCGCGCTCGAGATTCAGGATCTCTCGAAATTGCTCGCCGACAGCCCCTTCCGTGTTTTCTCCGACACGATCCAGAAGGGTGGAACGGTGAAAGCGCTGCTGATTCCCGGGGGAGGCGCCTGGTCGCGGCAGCGTCTCGACAACACCGTCGACGCGGCGCAGCGTCTCGGATCGAAGGGCCTGATCTGGATCAAGTCGAGTGCGAACATCGTCCAGTCCTCTATTTTGAAGCACCTCAAGGAAGGTGGTTGCCGGGGGGTTCTCGACGCTCTGGGAGGAGGGGGGGAGGACCTGGCCCTTCTGGTGGCCGGCCCCTGGAAATCAACCTGCGTAATCCTCGGCAGACTTCGGCTCGAGATCGCGCGCTCCGAGAAGATGGTCGATCGCGGGCTTCATCACATGCTCTGGGTGCACGAGTTCCCTTTATTCGAATACAGCGAGGACGAGGGTCGATTCGTCTCGTGCCATCATCCGTTCACTGCGCCAGCCGAGGATGATCTGCGCGACCTCGAGAGCCGCCCGGGGGAGGTGAAAGCGCGCGCCTACGATCTGGTTCTCGATGGTATGGAGATTGGAGGCGGCAGCATCCGGATTCATCGGAGCGATCTGCAGTCGCGCATCTTCAAGGTGCTCGGCATCGGCCATGAGGAAGCGGAAGCCCGTTTCGGATTTCTCCTGTCGGCGCTGAAGATGGGCGCGCCACCACATGGAGGAATCGCCCTTGGAATCGACCGGATCGTCGCCCTTCTCACCGGTTCCTCCTCGATCCGGGACGTGATCGCCTTCCCCAAGACGACGAGCGCGGTCGACCTGATGTCAGGCGCTCCATCGGAGGTCTCGAAGGCCCAGCTCGACGACCTCGCTCTTCGCGTCCATCTGCCCCCGCCGACTCCGAAGGAGCCAGGCTAACTCACTGGTAATACGTTAGTTACCGGATACCGCGCACGCCGGTTTCATTGACATCGACCGGTACGGGTGCTAAGTTACGCTCAGGATTCGAGATCTCACTACAGGGGAGAAGAAACCGGACCGGATGCGCAAACTGGCTGTCCCCGAGGAAATCCTGATCGACATCTTTGGGCATCAGGACGAGAACCTTCGGACCATCGAGAGGGGTCTGGGGGTGAGTCTCGCCGCACGTGGTACGGAGGTGATCGTGCAGGGTCAGGCGGACAAGGAAGCGCTGGCGGCCGATCTGATCGGTCAGCTCGTCGGCGTCGTGCAGGGAGGCTATCCCCTGCGCAAGGGAGACGTCGAGGTGGCGCTGACCCTCCTGCGGGACAATCGCTCGACGGTGCTCCGAGAGTTCTTCGGCACGGGACGGCTGCGTGCCACGAATGGGCGTTACGTCACGCCGAAGGGCGCCAATCAGAAGATCTATCTCGATGCGATGCGCGAGAACGATCTGGTCGTTGCGATCGGCCCGGCAGGCACGGGCAAGACCTATCTGGCCGTAGCGGCCGCACTCGCGCACCTCAACGAAAAGAAGGTCGAGAGGATCATCCTCAGCAGGCCGGCAGTCGAAGCAGGGGAGAAGATCGGCTTTCTCCCCGGAGACATGGCCGAGAAAGTCGATCCTTATTTCCGACCGCTCTACGACTCGCTGTATCAAATGGAGGACAGGGATCGCGTCAACGCACACCTGGAGCGCGGTACGATAGAAATCGCCCCGCTTGCCTTCATGCGCGGCCGGACGCTCAACGGCTCTTTCGTGATTCTGGATGAAGCCCAGAACACGACCTCGGAACAGATGAAAATGTTTCTCACTCGGCTCGGAGCCAATTCGAAGGCGGTCGTGACCGGCGACATCACTCAGATCGATCTGCCGCCCGGGAAACCCTCGGGCCTGATCGAAGCGCAGACGGTGATCCGCGCGGTCCCGGGAATCCGTTTCGTTTACTTCGAGGAAAAGGACGTCGTCCGTCATGCGCTCGTGCAGAGAATCATCAAGGCGTACGAGGCATATCGTAAGGGACGCTCCACTCCGAAAAATCGCGCGCGAGGCGCGACCGGGCGCCGCGGGCGGACGGAGGGGGACCGGTGAGCAGAGACGCTGAACGACCGACTGTGACCCGAAAGCCGCGCACGATTCGCGGGCGGTTCTCTGCCCTGCGGATCCGGATCGTGGACGGTAAGGATCGCCTGTTCGAAATCAAGGCGGTCTGGATGTTCCTCTTTCTGTTCGTACTGACGCTCCTTCTCCTCGGGCCCCACATGGGCCCTGATCTCCCCGGCCTCCCGGTCGGCTCTGTGGTGCCGGAAGACATCATCGCTCCGGTAAGCCTCGAGTATGTCGATGACGAGGCGACGGAGGAGGTGCGCGAGGCAGCCCGTGCGACCGCCCTGCCGGTCTACGATTTCGATTCCGCCTCTTTGACACGCTCCATCGAGGTGATCCGGAGAACATTTGATCAGGGTCTGCAGGCTCTGAGCGACCTTGAGCAACGCCGCGGCGACACCCCGCTCACGAGAGAGGCCCTGCGCGGCCTGCTGTTGCCTAGCGAGGAGGTTCAGGCGCCGGAAGCAGCTCTCGAATACCTCGGCGAACGTCGATTCAACGAGCAGATCAAAGAGCACCTCGTGGCCGCCCTCCGCGCAGCGTACGCGCACCGGATCGTCGGCAGCAAGGCGCTGCTGGCCCCCGACGCCCGCGCCACACTGCGGGATACCTTCAGCGGTCGCGAGTGGAAGGAGGCTGGTCTCAGGGAGGTCCGCTCCCTGGACGAGGCGCGTGATGTGGCCCGCGCGAGCCTGCGCGCTGCTTCCGTGTCGGAAGAACGGACGCTCGCGCCGTTCCTTGCGGACCTGATCACCCCGAACCTGATCCTCAACGGGGCCCTCACAGAGGCGCGTCGCGAGGAGGCCGGCGCACGCATCGAACCGTTGATCGTACGGATCCCGAAGGGCAAGGTCATCCTGCGCAGTGGTGAGGTGGTCAACGAGGATGCCGCCCGCACGCTCGAGGGGTTTCATGCGGCGCGACGCCAGGGACGTTCCGTCCGTGTGCTGCTCGGCAACCTCCTGTTCACGGCGATTCTCGTTTTCTTCATGTCGCGATACGTATTCTTCTACCAGAGATCCTATCGCCGCGAGCGGCACCTGTTCGCCCTGCTGGTCGTCGTCATGGTCATCAATCTGCTCATCGACCGCGCCTTCATGTGGTTGATCAATCACGTCGTCGACACGCTGCAGACGCTGCCGTACGCCGATCCGTCGTTTTATCGCTTCATGATGCCGATGGCCGGCGGTGCGATCCTGATGACCCTTCTCGGAAACGCCCGGATCGGCATGGCGTATGCGCTGTTCTACCTGCCGCTCTTCGGCATGGTCATGGAATGGGATCCGCCGCTGCTCCTGTTCTGTCTGATCAGCAACCTCGCCGCCATTTATGGGATTACGCAGTATCGTCAGCGCACCGCCTTGATCCAGGCCGGACTCATGTTGGGCGCGGTCAACATGATCACGGTGCTGGCGCTGCACAGTGTGATCGGCTCGTCGCTGCCCCCGTCCCACGTGTTCTATCTGATGTTATGCGCTTTCATCGGCGGCGTTCTGGTCGCCGCCCTCACGTCCTTCCTGCTACCGTTGTTGGAATCTTTCTTCAACATTCTCACCGACGTGCGACTGCTGGAACTCTCGAATCTGAACAACCCGCTCCTGCGGCGTCTCGCGGTGGAGGCACCCGGCTCGTATAACCATAGCGTGATCGTGGGGACTCTGGCCGAATCGGCTGCGGAGGTGATCGGGGCGAATACCCTGTTCTGTCGCGTGGCTGCCTACTACCACGATGTCGGCAAGATGCTGAAGCCGCATTACTTCGTGGAGAACCAGCGAGACAGAGTCAATCGTCACGATGCGCTGAATCCCCATATGAGCGCACTGGTGATCGCGAGCCATGTGAAGGAAGGATACGAGCTCGCCAAGAGCTACGGTCTTCCGAAGCAGGTTCTCGACATCATTCCGCAGCATCACGGCACGCGCAAAATCAACTTCTTCTACGAAAAGGCGAAGAAGCACGAAAACCCCGATCTCGAAGAGGTCCGTGAGTCCGACTATCGTTATCCCGGGCCCAAACCGCAGTCGAGGGAAGCGGCGATCTTCATGCTCGCCGACTCGATTGAAGCGGCCGCTCGCACGCTCGATGACCCTTCGCCACCAAGGTTCAAGGGGCTGATCCGAAAAATTGTTTCCGACGTCGTCCTCGACGACCAGTTTTCACAGTGCGATCTGACTTTCTCCGATCTCGAGAAGGTGAGCGGAGCATTCCTGAAGACCCTCGGCAGCATCTACCACCATCGCATCGAATACCCCGGGTTCGACTTCGACAAGGTGGTCGAGCGTCCGTTCAAGGCCAGCCGGACCCACGAGCCGGCACGGCGCACCAAGGAATGGGGATCGTAGAGGTCCTCGCGCCGTCTTCCGCGGGCCGATCGCACGCTCCGGCATGCCGCCGACTGCTGCTCGCGCTTCTCCGATCCACACGCAGGACCAGTGCGGGCGTGACGGTCCTGCTCACCACCGACGCCGAGATCCGCCGGCTGAATCGTTCCTTCCGCAACTGCGATCGGACCACCGACGTCCTTTCGTTTCCGTTTGACGGGGACCTGGAGCCGCGGAAAGCGCACCTCGGGGACATTGCCATATCGATGCCGCGCGCGGCGAGACAGGCCCGGCGGGCCGGCTGGCCGCTTGCCTCTGAGATCGCACTGCTGATCACACACGGCTATCTGCACCTGCTGGGGTACGATCACGAGACCGATGACGGGATAATGCGACGACGTGAGGTCTCACTCCTGCGCAGGATCGCCCGGATCGATCTCAGCGATCGGGACCTGGTGTTGGGCGGGCGCGCGGATGGTGAGGAAACGGGTGGGGCACGACGGCACGTCGGCCGATCGGCAGTGACCGGCCACTGGAGAAAACGATGAGCGACGCGGCCTCGGTGATTTTTCGGTGCGGGATCATCGCTCTGGCCGGCCGGGCAAACGTCGGAAAGTCGACTCTCATGAACCGTCTCGTCGGTGAGAAACTCTCCATCGTCTCGCACGCGCCACAGACGACGCGCTTCCCGATCCGCGGGGTTCTCCATTCGGCAGAATCTCAGATCGTTTTCATCGATACCCCGGGGATCCACAAGCCCCGCCATCGGATGAACGAGGAGATGGTCCGGATTGCCCGTCACGTGCTGCAGGATGTCGATCTGGTCGCCATTCTCGTGGATGCCTTCGAGGGGTATGGACCGG
>JAZGDH010000162.1:0-2450 GCA_036477555.1 Acidobacteriota bacterium | reverse complement strand
CCCGGGGACATACGGCGGGGGTTTCGATCCTCGCCGGACGCGACCACCTGTTCGAGGAAGTGGAGGGGGATCGCTTTAAAATACCCGCATCGGCCTTCTTTCAGCCCAACCGTCCCGGAACGCCATTGCTGCGGAGGCTCGCAATCGAAGCCCTCGATCCGGCTCCGACGCATTCGATCCTTGAACTGCACGCGGGGGTCGGCCTGTTCACCATCGAACTGGCGCGACGCGCCGGCACCGTCGTCGCTGTGGAGGGGGCGCGCGAATCGGCCCGCGCGGCACGCGAGAATCTGGCCCGGGCTGGCCATGGTTCGAGTCGGGTCGTTGCGGGCGATGTGGCTAAAGAGATCGTGCCGCTTCTGGAGGAGCGCTCGTGGGACGCGATTCTACTCGACCCTCCGCGCACGGGGCTCGACCCCATCACCGTGCAGATCCTGGCCGACTCGAAAGTACCGAGGATGGTCTATGTCGCCTGCGATCCATCGACCATGGCGCGCGACATCCGCATCCTCCGGGAGCGCGGCTGCTATGAGCTGCGTTCGGTCATTCCCGTCGATCTCTTTCCGCAGACGCATCACGTCGAGTGCGTGGCGAGTCTCGCACGTAGGGAGGTACCCGAGAAGGATGACGAAGGGGGGACGGGGTCCTAGCGCGCTGCGCGACGGGCGGCGGTACCCTGGATCACGATGGCACCGGCCGCCGAGAGCGCGAACAGCGCCGAGTAGCACTCGAATTCGCCCAGGCGCGCCAGGTTGACGATCTCCTCGAGGGTTCGTGTCCCGTCGATCAACCGGTAGACACGCTTCTCGTCCGCGGTCAACTCGGGCCGCGAGGCGATTTCGTCGGTCGAGATCTGAGGAGTGAGAATCAGATCATCATCGGGGAAGGCCGCGCGGAACTTGCCCCATTCGTCGAGCCGGTGAATCCCCTCCATGACGAGCTTCGTGGTCGACATCGACAGAGTGATCTTCTCCTTGGTTTCGATCCCGCCATCCAGGAACTCAAAGTAACCGTTGCTCCAGTGGAACAGACTGTAGACGATCTCGATGACTTGTTGTTTCACCGCCCAGAGCAGTTGATCCGCGGTGATGAACCCCATGCGGACCAGGACTTTCCCGTGACGGGTACCGGGATCGATTTTCGAGGAGGAGGAGGCGTTCTGTTCCGGGGTGATGATCCCCTTGCGCACAAGGAAGTTCCCGAGGCTGTCGCGGACCGAGTTGGATCGGGCGAAGACGATCTCGCCGTCCTCCCAGTGCAGTGTGCGGCTCTCGGCCCCCCTGGTCAGGCGCAGAACGCCGGTCTTCTTCGACATACTGATCAGCGAAAACATGTCGGAGAGGCTGAAGGCCGACAGATCGCCGCTTAGAATCGCCTTGCCGGGCATCAGAATCGACCCGGCAGAGGAGCGCAAGGAGCGGCCCCCGGACCGCGCTGAGCGGCTCGATTACGATGCTGTATCCGCCCCGCGACCGGTCCGGAATCGACCTTGACAGCCCTTGGGGCTCCTCGTACACTTAGCGCGCACTCGAGGATCAAACGGTCCTTGAGCGCTTCAGAATCAAGGACTTGGGAGCAGGACCCCTTCAGAATTTCGTGGCGACACGCGACCGGAAGAAGCCGCGCCGTTCCCGCCGTAACATCCGGTGGTGGTGATCCCCGTTCGATTCGCTGGAGGCTTGGTTCGCCCGGGTCGCAGGAGGACTCCGCTTGATCGGTAGCAGACGACTTCTCACGGCGATCGCCGTTCTGGCGCTTCTTCCGCTGGCAGCTTGCAGCAAGACCGATGACCAGCCAGGTGTTCGGCAGATCTTCGGTGCGTCGCCGGTCATCACCGGTACTCCGATCGTCAATTCGACCGAGATCCAACTCGACTGCAATCAGGAAGTGATCGATGCATACCGGTTCATCTCTCAGCGCGATTTCGGGGGTTTCCTCGATCAGAACCAGGTTGCGGCGGATTTCATGGATCTGGAAGTCGGGATGATCTATACGGAGCTCGTGTTGCTCGTCGACGTTGCCGACGAGGACGACGACAAGACCATCCCCGGGGTGGAGGACATTCTGGCCGTCACGGCGACTTATGTTCCGCCTGGCCAGCCGGACAACGAAGATTCGCCCCCCAAGCAGGAGCATTCGCTGGTGCTCCTCGACGACGGGTCGCAGAATAATTTCTCCTACACCCAGATTGGCTCCATCGACATCGTGTGCGACGAGGGTCCACCGCTGACCTGCCGCCGTATCAGTGGGTTTATCCTGACCAGCAACGATATGACGGCAAACGATTCGACCTTCACCCGCAGGATCGCGACATTCGACATCGACGTGCCGCTCGTCAGCACGGTGCTGCTCCTGCAGGACTGTCTGGCCCTGACGAAGGGGCAGATCGTTCTCAACGTCGAGAGCGGTGAGTCTTTCGATTTCCGACTGGATGTCGTCGATCGGGCGGG
>JAZGDH010000161.1:0-2202 GCA_036477555.1 Acidobacteriota bacterium | reverse complement strand
ACCATCGTCGGCGCCGATCGGATCCTGGTGTTCCATCACGGACGGCTCGTGGAGGAAGGGCCTCATCAGGCGCTTCTCGAAAAGCGCGGGATCTATCACCGGCTGCACGAGTTGCAGTTCGACCTCCAGCTTCGGAACGGGATCGGCGCCAATCCGGATCGCCCGGAGGACGGCCGCCACCCCGCCACCGGGACGAGACCGGATCAACCCTGACAATCGTCTCGACCCTGACAGGATGTTCGCGGGAACGCTCGGGCTCACCTTCGTCCGCGATGACCGGCGCGGCGCGGCATGCGGCGCTCGTGATCCTCCGGCCAGTGGAACCGGTCCAGGTCGATCACCCCATCCTTCGAGAAGCGAATGCCCTCACGGCGGAGGAGATCGGCCTGACGGAGAGACTCGATTCCCTCCCCGCCTCCGCGGGGACTGATCCGCCCCGAGACATTGATCACCCGGTGCCAGGGAACACGCCGCCTCCTGAACCTGAAATCGTCGGGGAGTGCCTGCATCGCCCAGCCGACCGTCCGCGCGGCGCCAGGGAGGCCGGCCATCCTGGCCACCTGACCATAGGTGACGACATGACCGCGCGGCACCATTGCGACAATCCTCCAGATCGCGCGGAAGGTGGCGGGTGGCGTGGAGTATGGGGTTCGACGATTCGGCATCGGGGGGACCGGCGAAGCGATCGATCAAAGGGTGAAGAGAGTCACGGTTCCCGCGCCGCCGGCACCTGACTCGCGCTGCTAATAGGCGCGCAGTTGCTCCAGGTATCCGGAATGGTTGCGCGTCGTCTCCTTCATCGAATCACCGCCGAATTTCTCCAGAAACGCCTCGGCCAGCACGATGGCGGTCATCGCCTCGCCGACCACTCCGGCCGCCGCGATGGCGGAAACATCGGTGCGCTCGACCTGCGCCTGAAACTCCTCCTTCGTCTTGAGATCGACGCTGTGCAGCGCTCTGGGCAACGTCGACAACGGCTTCACATACGCGCGCAGGCGGATCTCCTCCCCGTTGGTGATCCCCCCTTCGATCCCCCCGGCATGGTTCGTCTTTCTGTAGAAACGGCGAGTCGACTCCTCGTAGTAGATCTGATCCTGGAATTCGGAGCCTGAGGCGGCCGCCGCCTCAACCCCGTCGCCGATCGAGATCGCCTTGATCGACTGGATGGAACAGATGGCGGCGGCGAGTCGGGCGTTCAGCCTGAGATCCCAGTGCCGGTGGCTGCCGAGCCCCGGCGGGGCGCCGCGGGCCACGACCTGGAAGGCGCCTCCGATCGAATCTCCGTTCTTTTTCGCGTGGTCGATCAGCAGGATCATTTTTTTTTCGAGCTCGGGCGCCGCGCACCGAAGCGGGCTTCCTTCCGCGCCAAGAATCTCGTCCCAGCCTTTTTCGGTGTCGGCCGGGTAGGTGACGCTCCCGAGGGCGATGGTATGGCTGGCAATCTCGATGCCGAACGATGCGAGGAACGCCCTGCAGATCGATCCGATCGCGACGCGCGCCGTCGTCTCGCGTGCGGAGGCGCGCTCGAGGATGTCGCGCGCGTCGTCGGCGTCGTGTTTGAGGGCGCCCGGAAGATCTGCGTGTCCGGGGCGCGGCCGGGTCACGCGCTTGGTCTCCGCCTCGGTCATATCGATCGGATCGACCGACATCGGCTTGCGCCAGTTGGCCCAGTCACGGTTCGGAACCATCAGGGCGATCGGACTCCCGAGGGTGCGCCCGTGACGGACTCCGGACAGGATTTCCGCCCGATCCTGCTCAATCTTCATCCGACCGCCCCGACCGTACCCGTGCTGGCGCCGCTTGAGCTGCCCATCGATCGCTTCGCGACCGAGTTGCAGTCCGGCCGGGATGCCATCCAGAACGGCGATCAGGGCCTGGCCGTGCGATTCACCGGCCGTTAAGAATCGGAACATCCCCAGAATCCTCTTGTATTTGGGTTGATCGAACCGGCATTCGATAATTATCGTCGACCACTCGCTGCACTGTCAATGCACCGTAGTGGCCTGTAAGGCCGTGGTGGACGCGGCTTCCCGGCCACCCCCTGTGCTTGTACCCGCTTTTGTACCCGCTTGGGCGTCCCATACCTCGTCCATAGCCTCGGCCGTCCCTCGGCGTCTGTCGTCCGTCTGGTGGGCGTACCGCTGCGTCATGCGGCTGTCTGCGTGCCGTAGGTAGTCCTGTACATCGTACAACGTCCGCCCC
>JAZGDH010000160.1:0-2973 GCA_036477555.1 Acidobacteriota bacterium | reverse complement strand
CGGTTGCCCGCCTGCTGGAAGACAACCGAGGCGGGCGATTCGATCACCTCGTCGGTGACCTCTTCCCCCCGGTGAGCCGGGAGACAGTGCATGAAGATGGCGCCGTCAGCCGCTTCCTTCATCAGGGGAGCGTTCACCTGGTAGTCCCGGAACGCTCTGACCCGGGCGTCATGTTCCGACTCCTGCCCCATGCTCGCCCAGGTATCGGTGTAGACGACCTGCGCCCCCCTGACCGCGGCGTGAATATCCCGTCCCGTTGCAATGCTGCCGCCCGATCGCTTCGCGTCCTCGGTCGCCTCGCGCACCACCGCGGGATCGGGATCGTACCCTTCCGGCGCGGCGACGTGAACGTGTGCCCCGAGGCGGGCCGCGGCATACATTAACGAGTGCGTCACGTTGTTGCCGTCCCCGATGTAGGCCAGGCGGACCCCCTCGACATGTCCCAGCACCTCCCGGATCGTCATGAAATCCGCCAGCGCCTGGCAGGGGTGCAGGTGATCCGATAACCCGTTGATCACCGGCACCGGGGCATGCTGTGCCAGTTCGATGATCGCCTGGTGCGAGAAGGTACGAGCCATGATGGCGTCGACCATCTGCGATAACGCGCGGGCCACGTCCGGGACGCTTTCCCGCTTCCCCATGGAGATGTCGGCCGGCCCGAGATAGATGGCGTGCCCGCCGAGTTGGGTCATCCCGGCCTCGAAGCTGACCCGGGTTCGCAACGACGGCTTCTCGAAGATCATCGCCAGGGTCTTCCCCGCGAGCACCCCCGCGAACCGCTCCGGCTCACGCTTGATGCGCACGGCCGCATCCAGGATCTCCAGGATCTCCTCTCTCGCGAGATCGCGGATCGCGATCAGGTCTCCCCTCTTCATCTTCGCACCACCTCAGGCCCCCCGTTTGCGCCCGGCCCGGCGGGATGAAGCCGAGGCCGACACGATGCGGGTCCCCGCGCGTCCCCGTACCGAGTCAGCGAGCCGCGGAGTCGAAGTGATCAGGACCTCGCGCCCCGTCGCTTCGACGAAATCGATGCCGGCCCGGATCTTGGGTCCCATGCTGCCCTCCGGAAACTGCCCCGCGGCGCCGTGGGCACGGGCTTCATCCGTCGTCATCCGGCGGATCGCCTTCTGGTCGGGCCGCCCATAGTTCAGCGACACCTGGTTGACGTTGGTCAGAATGATGAACAGGTCGGCGCCCAGTTCCTTGGCGATCAATCCCGCGGTGTAATCCTTGTCGATCACCGCCTCCACGCCCCGCAGATCCCCTTCCGGGGTACGGTAGACCGGCACTCCACCGCCGCCGCCCGCGATGACGACGTCGCCCGAATCGATCGCCCGCCGGATCGAGCGCATCTGAACGATTTCGACCGGCCTCGGGGAGGGGACCACCTTGCGCCAGCCGCGGCCGGAATCCTCGACCATGTTCCAGCCCTGCTTGTGCATCAGATCCTCGGCGCGGAAGCGCGGGTAGAAGGGGCCGATCGGCTTCGTCGGCCGGCGGAAACCGGGATCCTCCTGGTCGACGAGAACCTCGGTGATCAGCGTCACGACGCCGCGGCGCATCCGTCGCCGTCGAAACTCGTTGAGGAGCGCCATCTCGAGCATGTGCCCGATGCTCCCCTCCGACATGGCAACGCAGATGTCGAGCGAAATCGGGGGGACTTTGGTGACCGCTTCCTCGACCTGGATCAGGATGTTGCCGACCTGGGGGCCGTTGCCGTGTACGAGGGCGAGATCATGGCCACCCCTCAGGATCGGCAGGAGAAGCCGGGCGGTCTCGCCGGCGTGCCGGACCTGCTCCCACTGACTCCCCTCCTCCCCCTTCTGGATCAAGGCATTGCCGCCGAACGCCACGACGGCTCGTCGGCGGCGAGGCATCAGGGGATCCCCGCCAGGGCGTCGTCGAGGTCCGGCTTGCCGATCTCCTCCAGATCGTAGGTCACCCGGAGTGCCGGCTTGTCGAAGTTGATGGTGCGCCGCAGGTCGATCGGTGTGGCGATCAGAACCAGATCGCAATCGACCCGCTCGATCGTCTGCCGCAGCTCGTCCATCTGGGTCTCGCCATAGCCGACGGCCGGCAGCAGTGTGCCGATCCCCGGGTATTTCTCAAAGGTTTTCGCGATCGATCCGACCGCGAACGGCCGCGGATCGACCAGCGATGCGGCGCCGAAGCGGCGCGCGGCGATGACACCGGCGCCGTACTCCATTTCGCCGTGGGTGAGGGTCGGGCCGTCCTCCACCACCAGGACCCTCTTGCCCTTGATCGCCTCGGGGGTCTCGACACTCACGGGGGAGGCCGCCTTGATCACCATCGCCTTCGGATTGCAGCGCGCGATCGAGGCGACCACCTTCGCAACACCCGCCTCATCGGCGGTATCCATTTTATTGATCAGCAGGCAGCTGGCGCGTCGGAAGTTCGCCTCGCCGGGATAGTAGGCGGTCTCGTGGCCGGGCCGGTGCGGATCGACGACGACGATCTCGACATCGGGCCGATAGAACGGGAGATCGTTATTGCCGCCGTCCCAGACGATGACGTCGGCTTCCTTCTCGGCCTCGGCCAGGATGGCGGCGTAATCGACGCCGGCGTAGATGATGGTGCCGTTCTTGATGTGCGGCTCGTACTCCTCACGCTCCTCGATGGTGCAATCGTGTCGATCGAGATCCTCGACCGTGGCGAAGCGCTGCACCTTCTGCCTCACCAGATCACCGTACGGCATCGGATGGCGGATCACCACGACCCTGCGGCCACGGGCCTGCAGCTTCGTGCAGACGGCGCGCGTCGTCTGGCTCTTCCCCGCCCCCGTGCGCACGGCGCAGATCGAGACGACCGGCCTCTTCGACTTGAGAGCGGTCGAGTCGAACCCCAGCAGCATGAAGTCGGCCCCTGCTCCCACGGCGCGTGACGCCAGGTGCATGACATGTTCATGCGTCACATCGGAGTAGGCGAAGACGACGGTCTGCACCTCGAGGCGCG
>JAZGDH010000016.1:0-5648 GCA_036477555.1 Acidobacteriota bacterium | reverse complement strand
GCCAGATCTCCTACGACATCCCGATCGTCCTGAACTCGAAGGTTCTCTCCTATGTCGAGCTGTTCCAGACACGTCTGCGGAAGGAGTTTTCGGCCGGACTGAAACGCTCGGGAGCGTATCTGCCGCTGATCAAGAAGATCTTCCGTGAGGAGGGGCTGCCGGAGGATCTGGCCTACATGGCGCATCAGGAGTCGGCGTTCAAGAATAACGCCTACTCGCGCGCGCGGGCCAAGGGGATGTGGCAGTTCATGTCGTACACGGGTCGGCACTATGGTTTGCGCCGTGATCTGTGGATCGACGAGAGGAGCGATTTCGAGAAGGCGACGCGGGCGGCCGCGGCCTATCTGAAATTCCTGCATGCGCGCTATGACGACTGGTACCTTGCCATGGCCGCTTACAACGCCGGGGAAGGGAAGATCGACCGCGCGATCCGCAGATCCGGCACCCGCGACTACTGGAAGATCGCGCGGACGCGGCACATCCGTCGCGAGACGAAGTACTACATTCCCGCCATTCTTGCCTCGATCCTGATCGACAAGTCACCCGAGGACTACGGCTTTGACGTCGAGCTCGACCCGCCGCTCCGCTGGGACACCATCACCGTCAATCGGCCGACCGACCTCAAGGTGATCGCGGATGCGGCGGACGTCCCGCTGAAGACGATCAAATTTCTCAACCCGGAACTGCGGCAACGGGTGACCCCGCCGAACATGAAGGAGTACCGCGTGCGCATCCCCAAGGGGATGGCCGAGGACACCCTCGCGAAGCTGGCGGAGATTCCGGAGGATCAACTGGTCTCCTGGACCCTGCACAAGGTTCGCAGCGGTGAGACCTTCTCCACCATCGCCCGCAAGCACCGGGTGCCGGTCCGGGCGCTTCTCGACGCCAATCCGAGATACCGACCGCGCAGGCTGCCTCGCGGCGCCATGCTGGTCGTGCCGCTGTCGGGCGGGGTGACGCCGGGCATGCTGACGGCGTCGTCGTCTGCGGCGCGCGAGGATCACCCTCGATACGAGTCGGGTGAGCGGGTGGTGCATCGCGTGCGCCGCGGTGAGACCCTGCAGAAGATCGCGCGCAAGTACCGGACGAACGTTCGCAACCTGAAGCGCTGGAACAGGGTGTCCGGGTCGGTCATTTATCCCGGCCAGCGGCTGGTTGCCTACTACGGCGAACGGGGACGCGGGCCGGGTTCGTCGCAGGTCGTCGCGTCGGCCGCGGCGACCGTCCGGAACGGACGCCTGCAGTATCGCGTGCAGCGTGGCGACAGCCTGTGGCTGATCTCACGCAAGTTTGGTGTTGGCCTCAACGATCTGTACCGCTGGAACGGGATGAATCGACGCAGCGTGCTGAAGCCAGGGGATCGGGTGATCGTGGGCGACGCGCCCTCCGGGGATGTGAAGGAGGGCCAGGCGATCCGGCACAGGGTGCGCAGGGGAGAGACCCTGTCGCGGATCGCCCGCAAGTACGCCGTCAGTGTTCGCCAGGTCCGCAGCTGGAACAACATCTACGGAACCTCCCTCATCTATCCGGGACAGATCCTCACCATTCGGACCAACTAGAAAATCGTCTTCCGTCTTCCGCCAGAGCCGCAACCGGTTGTGGCCGCGTGCGGGGCGTGTCTGTTAAGATCCCGTACTCCATGAGGATCGAATCTCAATTCGCAGCATGCCTGGTGGCCGCCCTCGTGCTCGTCCTGTCGAGCTGCTCGGGTGGGGGTGGGGCGGGTCCGGATGATCCCGGATCGGCCCCGAGCGTCCCGATCGAGACCCTTCTGGCGCACTCCGACGGCGCGTTCAGGGACGGCGATTTTAAGGAAGCGCAGAAGACTTACGAGCAGGCCCTGGCGCTCGCGCCGGAGGACGGTCATATCGTCTCGCGTCTCGCGACCTGTTATCTGAAGAACCGGTTCGTGAAGAAGGCGGATGCGATTCTTGCAGACTATATCTCCCGGCATCCTTCGGATCAGAGGGCGCTGCTGGTCCAGGCGCGGGTTCAGATTCGTCAGGGCCGGCTGGAACCGGCCGCCGCGGCGCTGCGCGCCGTGCTGGCATCCGACCCGGACAGTCTTCTTGCGCTCTATAATCTCGGCTTCATCGCCCACCGCAGCCGGCGTTACGAGGAAGCCGAAACCCATCTGCGACGCGCGATCCGGCTGAGTCCGCGACACCCCGAGGCGCACTACAGGCTGGGGTTGACCTATCTGGCGCAGACGAAAACGGATGAATCGATCGCGGCTTTCAACCGGGCCGTGGAGATCGATCCGGAGCACGTCGGCGCGCACTTCAACCTCGCGAATGCCTTCGCGAGGGCCGGACGGATGAGTGAGGCCGAGGAGCATCAGCACCGCTATGCGGCGCTGAGCGGCCGCAGCGAAGCGGAGATGGAGATCAAAACACAGATCGTGACCCTCAGCACGGTGGCGCTGCAGCACGAAATGAATGAACGTTTCTCCGAGGCGCTCTCCGAGTACGAGAAACTCGCGGCACAGTTTCCCGATCATGCCCCGCTGCACAAGGATATCGGGCGCCTGCGGATGAAGCTGGGACGGCCGCAGGAGGCGCTGATGGCGTTGCAGAGGGCGATCGAGCTCGATCCACGACTGAGCGACGCGCATTATCTGTTGTCGGCTCTCTATCGACACCTGGGTGACCCCGTGGCCGCCGAGCGGGAGCTGGAGGTGTTCGCCGTGCTCGAGACGATCCCCGAGGGGAAATCGGGTTACTGATGCGCCTCGCCCGCAGCGCCCCCGCCCTCCACATCGCCGCGATCGCGATCATCGCGGGGATCGGCGTCTGCAGAGCGGCACCGGCCGGGAAGTCGGTCGCCGGCCGATCGGCCAGCTACATCGAGGTCACGCGCGAGGCCGGGATCGATTCCCTGCACCGTCATGGTGGGACCGGCCGGAAGTACTACGTCGAAACGGTTCCGCCCGGGGCGTGCTGGCTCGATTACGACGGCGATGACTGGTGGGATCTCTACGTCGTCCAGAGTGGACCTCTACCGGGAAGGCCACGCCCGGACGGCACGCCGCACTCGAAGCTGTACCGCAACCTCGGTGACGGCACATTCGAGGACGTGACGAAGCGCGCCGGCGTGGCCAACGCCTCCGGGTACGGCGCCGGATGCACCGCCGGTGACTACGACAACGACGGAGATTCGGATCTCTACGTCACCAACTTCGGGAATTCGGTTCTCTACCAAAATGCCGGAGACGGCACATTCGAGGACGTGACGAAACGGGCCGGTGTGGCGAACGGTCTGTATGCGGCCAGCGCCTCCTGGGCCGACTACGATCTCGATGGTCGTCTCGATCTGTACGTGACCAATTACGTCGACTTCACCATGGACGACGAGAAATACTGCGGCGACATCCGGACGGGGCGACGATCCTACTGCCATCCGGATGCCTACATCGGTGTTCCCGACGCGCTGTACCACAACGAGGGGAATGGCGTTTTCAAAAACGTGGCGCCGCAGGCCGGCATCGTCGATCCGAACGGCAAGGGGCTCGGCGTCGTCTGGTTCGACTTCGATCACGATGGTGACGTCGATCTGTACGTCGCCAACGATGCCACGCCCAACATGCTTTACCGCAACGAGGGGAACGGTCGATTCGTAACTATCACGCTGCTGTCGGGTGTCTGCTGCAGCGAGGATGGCAGGCCGGAGTCAGGCATGGGGACCGACTCGGGCGATGCCGACGGAGACGGGTGGCCCGATCTGATCGTCACGAACCTGAGCAACGAGGTGAACCAGATCTATCGGAATCTCGAGGGCAGCGGCGTGTTCTCCATCGAGAGCTACCCGTCGGGACTTGGGGAGAAAAGCCTGCTCATGACCGGATGGGGTGTCGACCTCTTCGATCATGACAACGACGGCGATCTCGACCTGATCGTCACGAACGGGCATCCGATGGACGATATCGAGGAGGTCAGCGACATTCTGACCCACTCGATGCGGCCCTTCCTGTTCGAGAACCAGGGTGGCGGCCGGTTCCGGGAGATCGGCCAGCAGGCAGGGGATTACTTCCGAGCGGCCGATGTCGGGCGGGGATTGTCGACCGCCGACTTCGACAACGACGGGGATCGGGATCTGTTTTTCTCCCCCAACAACCGCAGGGCCCGGCTGTTGAGAAACGATGGCGGCAGTGGCGCCGGGCACTGGATCACAGTGCGGCTGCGCGGCGTGCGCGCCAATCGTGACGCCATCGGCGCGCGGGTCGAGCTGACGGCGGGCGGGCGGCTCCAGGTGCAGGAGGTCAGAAGCTCCAGCTCGTATCTCTCCCAGAATGACATGCGTCTTCACTTCGGACTCGGCGCCGCGAAGCGGGTCGACCGGCTCACGATCCACTGGCCGACCCCGGATCATCGTGTGGAGAAGGTCGGTCCGCTCCCCGTCGATCGATTCATCACCATTCGTGAGGGGAAAGGGATGATCACGGAACACGGTCCGGGCGTCGGGGTGGAGTGATGCGCCGCAAAGATCCCCGCTCCGGCTCATGACTGCTCCGGGGAATCGTCTCCGTCGGGAGCGGGAGGTGGCCCGCCCTCCCGTGCGGTCTCTCGAAGATGGGCGATATCCCCGGGCCGGCCGACCACGATCAGACTGTCGCCGCCGCGCACCTCCGTGTCCGGTCCCGGGATGATTCGCCGCTCGGTGGCGCCGGTCGCGGGACGCTTCACTTCGATCACATTGATCCCGAACCGACGGCGCGGGCCGAGGGCCCGGAGGGTGACCGGCGCGAACGAAGACGGCAACGTGACGAGCGCGACGACGTACTCGGAGGGGAGTTCGACGTATGTCGATTCCGGCCGACCCCGGTCGTCCGACCGGTCGAAACGTGCGAGGCGTGCCTCCTTGCGGAGCACCTCCTGGCTGTACAGGGCGATGATGTCGCCGGCCGACAACTCTCCGACGTAGTGCCGGCTCTCACGGCTGTCGACCACCGGCAGCCGGTCGCGGCTCACCTTCGACCAGCGTCCGATGGCGTCACTGAGGCTATCGTCGAGGTGCAGCACCGGAACGTGCTCGTAGGCCGCCTCCGACGCGCGCACCGTCTTCCGTTCCTCGGGTTTATCGAAATACTCCGACAGTTCGGCGAGTGAAACGGACCCGAGCAGGCCCCCGTCATCATCCACGACGTACAGCTCCTTGCGGCCCTCCTCCATCATCCGGTGCAGGATGGCCTCGATCGAGTCGTTCCCCGAGATCGGGGGCGCCCCGGAACGCATCACGTCGCGAACCTGAAACCGATCCATCACCAGCTCCTCGAGTCGTCCCGAGAGCCGCACGCCGCGATCGACCAGCGGCTCGGTGTAGATCGACTCGCGGTGCAGGAGGCGGCCGATCACGGTGGAGACGGCGCAGGCGAACATGAGCGGCAGCAGGATCTGGTAGTCGCCGGTCAGCTCGAAGATCATCAGGATGGCGGTGAGCGGGGCCTGCGTCGTGCCGGCGATCATGGCGCCCATTCCGACCAGGGCGTAGGCGCCGGGGCCGGAGGTGGCTCCGGGAAAGAGAGCTTCGCATCCGCTTCCGTATGCAGAGCCGAGCACCGCGCCGACGAAGAGCGTTGGTGTGAAGAGACCACCGGCGCCGCCGGATCCCATCGTGAGGGCGGTGGAGAGGACCTTCAGGAGGGGCAGCAG
>JAZGDH010000159.1:0-4345 GCA_036477555.1 Acidobacteriota bacterium | reverse complement strand
AGCTGCGGGACGGAAAGGTGATGGTGGTCGAAGCGCTGAAGCTCGAAGCCCCGCGCACGAAGGAGCTCCTGAAGGTCATCGAGGATCTCGGGATTCAGGGTTCGGCCCTGATCGTCGATGAGCCGATTGGTCGCGATCTCGTGCTGTCGGCCCGCAATCTGAAGCAGGTGAAGACGACGTTGAGCACGGCGATCAACATCATGGATGTGCTGAAGTACGACACCATCGTTTTCACGGAGGCGGCCGCCGGGCGTGTCTCGGAAGTGCTGACCCCATGAGACGCGCGCATGACATCATTCTGGCGCCCGTGATCACCGAGAAGAGCACGCTTCTCAAGGAGAAACACGGAGCGCTGGTGTTCCGCGTTGATCGCGCCGCCAACAAGGTCGAGATCCGGCAGGCGATCGAGAAGCTGTTCAGCGTCAAGGTGGCTTCGGTGCGGACCGAGAATATCCGCGGCAAAGTAAAGAGGATGGGACGTTACGCGGGCCGGCGATCCGACTGGAAGAAGGCGTACGTCACCCTCAAGCCCGGCGAAAAAACTATCGAGTACTTCGAAGCCATTTAGGCGAGAGATCCGATGCCTGTTAAGACATTCAGACCGACGTCCCCCAGCCGCAGGTGGATGACTTCGCCCTCCTTCGAGGAGGTGACGACCGACCGACCGCTCAAGAAGCTGACCGTCGGTAAACGCAAGACCGGGGGACGGAACAACACGGGACGCCTGCGAATTCGTCATCGTGGAGGCGGACACAAGCAGTCGTACCGCATCATCGATTTCCGGCGCAACAAACCGGGCATCCCCGGACGCGTGGCGACCATTGAGTACGATCCGAACCGCTCGGCGCGCATCGCCCTGATCCACTACGTGGATGGCGAAAAGCGGTACATCATCGCGCCGCTCGGACTGGGCGTCGGCCAGACGGTGGTGAACAGCGAGACGGCGGACATCATGCCGGGCAACACCATGCCTCTGAAAGCGATGCCCCTGGGAACGGCGATTCACAACATCGAACTGAAACCGGGCCGGGGCGGTCAGCTCGTGCGCAGCGCCGGCTCATCGGCTCAGCTCATGGCTCGCGATGCGGGGTGGGCTCAGGTCAAGCTTCCCTCCGGTGAAATCCGCAAGGTGAGGGAGGTCTGCCACGCGACGATCGGACAGGTCGGCAATCTGGACCACGAGAATATCTCGCTGGGGAAAGCCGGCCGCAAGCGCTGGCTCGGCGTCAGGCCGACGGTCCGCGGCGTGGCGATGAATCCGGTTGATCACCCGCTGGGCGGCGGCGAGGGACGGACCTCCGGAGGTCGGCACCCCTGCACGCCCTGGGGCGTCAGGGAAAAGAGGACCCGGAACAACAAGCGGACGCAGAAATTCATCGTTCGCCGGCGAAAATAGGGGGGAGCCGATGGCTCGCAGCATTAAGAAAGGGCCGTTTGTGGACGACGGCCTCAAGAAACGAATCGAAGAGATGAACCGCCGTTTCGAGAAGAAGATCGTCAAGACCTGGTCGCGCAGGTCGACGATTATCCCGGAGATGGTCGGACACACGTTCGCCGTCCACAATGGCAGGAAGTTCATCCCGGTCTACGTTTCCGAGAACATGGTCGGGCACAAACTGGGCGAATTTTCACCGACACGCAGTTTCCGCGGCCACTCGCGCGCGGACTCCGCCGCAGCCAGCTCTACGTCTGCCCCGGTGCCGAGCGCAGCCGTCGTGCAGACCCCCAGCTGAGGGAACGGGAGGAACGGTCGTCATGCTGTCCAGGGATCTGGTATCCAGCGCGCGTCTGAAATACCTGACGACGTCTGCCCAGAAGGCGAGGCTGGTCGTGGATCTGATCCGCGGCAAGAACGTCTCCGAGGCGCTGACGACGCTGCGCTACACACGCAAGGCGGTCGCGAGTGATATCGGGAAGACACTCGAGTCGGCCGTGGCGAACGCCCGCGTGCGGAAACCGGAGATCGACCTCGACCGGCTGTTCGTCCATACGGCGTACGTCGACGGAGGGCCGACGCTCAAGCGCGTTCGACCCGCCCCGATGGGTCGCGCCTTCCGCGTTCTCAAGCGCATGTGCCACGTGACGATCGGTCTGGGCGAGCGGTCGCTGCCTGATTCGCTGCAGAAGGGCGGGGAGCCGGTCAAAGGGGCCGGGTCGTCTCCGGCACGCAAGGCCAGGATGGCGAAGCCGGGTGGTGGCGCGCGGTCTGTCTCCGGTGGGCGCAAGCGGTCCGCGGGGCGCTCGAAGAAGGGTCCGGCGGCCGGGAAAAACGGGACAAAGAGGAAAAGCACGAAGCGGAGCTGAACGGCTCCATCGAGAGGAGTACAGAGTGGGTCAGAAGGTCCATCCCTACGGGTTCCGGCTCGGATACAACAAGACGTGGCAGTCGCGCTGGTATGCCGAGAGAAACTACGCCGATCTGCTGCACGAGGATGTGTCGATCCGGGCCGAGCTCAAGAACCGGCTGTCGCACGCCGGTGTGGCGCGTGTCGAGATCGAGCGCGCCGCCAATAAGCTCAAAATGACCATTCACACCTCGCGTCCCGGGATCATCATCGGCCGCAAGGGCTCGGAGGTGGACAAGCTCCGCGACGATCTGCAGAAGAGGACGGGTCGTGAGATCTTCATCAACATCATGGAGATCCACAAGCCCGAGCTCGAGGCGCAACTTGTGGCCGAGTCGGTGGCGCTGCAGATGCTGCGCAGGATTGCATTCCGCCGGGCCATGAAGAAGGCGATCGAGTCGGCCACCCGCTTCGGCGCGAAGGGCGTGAAGTTGCGTGTCTCGGGACGCCTGGGAGGGTCCGAGATCGCCCGTTCCGAGTGGTATCTCGACGGACAGCTGCCGCTTCACACCCTGCGGGCGGACATCGACTACGGATTCGCGGAAGCGAAGACGACCTACGGGCGAATCGGGGTCAAGTGCTGGATTTATAAGGGCGAGGCCAAGGACTTCACGCGACCCCAGGACAGGCTCGGTCTGGCGCAGATCTGAAGGAGCGCCGATCAGGATCGGCGCAAGGTTAACGTAATTATGTTGATGCCGAAGAAGGTCAAATACCGCAAGCAGCAGCGTGGACGAAGGCGCGGAAAGGCCTGGCGTGGTTCAACGATCGCCTTCGGCGATTACGGGCTTAAAGTACTCGAGGCAGGCTGGATCACCGATCGACAGATCGAGGCCGCGCGAGTCGCCGTCACGCGCTTCGTCAAGCGGGGGGGGAAGATCTGGGTCCGTGTGTTCCCCGATAAGCCGGTGTCCAAGAAAGCGGCCGAGACCCGCATGGGCAAGGGGAAAGGCTCACCGGATAGTTGGGTGGCGGTGGTCAAGCCGGGCCGCGTGCTGTACGAGATGGAGGGCGTCACTCCGGAAGTCGCCAGGGAAGCATTTCGCCTGGCGGGAAACAAAATCGGACTGAAGACGGTCTTCGTGCACCGGGGGATCTGAGTATGCCGCAGGTGAAGGCGAGACAGTTGAGGGAGAAGACGGTCGACGAGCTCCGTCACCAGGAAGACACCCTGCGCGAACAGATCTTCAAGCTGCGGTTCCAGAAGGCGATGGGGCAGGCCGAGAGCCCGCAGAAGATCACGATGGCCCGCAAGGAGCTCGCGCGAGTCTTGACGGTCATCACGGAGAAGGCGATCCCGGCCACCGGTCGGCCGGCCGCCCGGGGGAAGGACGAAGAATGAGCGAAACGCAGACCGAGACTACGCGCCGGCGCCAGGCGCTCCAGGGCGTCGTGGTGCAGAACAAGATGGACAAGACCGTGGTGGTCCAGGTAGCGCGGGTCATCGTCGACCCGCTTTATCATAAGTACATGCGCCGGCGCAGCCGCTTCATGGCGCACGACGAAAAAAATGAATGCCGCATCGGTGACACGGTGAAGATTCTGGAGAGCCGCCCGCTGTCCAGGCGCAAGCGCTGGAGGGTCTCCGCAATCGTCACTAAGTCGATCAGGGGTTAAGGGTGCGGGCCGTCGGCGGGAGCCGACGGGAACGCGCGGCGATGTCGCGCACGATGATGAGGGTTAAGCCATGATTCAGATGCAGACGCTGCTCGAGGTCGCCGATAATTCCGGCGCTAAGAGGATTTCATGCATCCATACTCGTGGCCGTTCAATCAACATCATCGCACGCATAGGCGATGTGATCACCGCCAGTGTGAAAGAGGCGATCCCCGAGGGGAACGTCAAGAAGGGTCAGGTCGTCAAGGCAGTGATTGTGAGGATGACCAAGGCCCAGAGGCGCAGGGACGGAACGTACATCCGGTTCGATCAGAATGCCGCCGTCCTGATCAACGACGCAGGCGAGCCGATCGGCACGCGGATCTTCGGTCCGGTCGCGCGGG